>VMSU01000023.1 GCA_013792005.1 Desulfobulbaceae bacterium | reverse complement strand
TTGAAGGTGAAAAATTTTCGCCATCGGTACAAAATAAGCAAGCCACCCAGCTCGTTTCATCGCAAAGGCCCAATCTGTTTCTTCCAGAAAGAAAAAAAACCGCTCGTCAAGCAAGCCAACTTGATCCATAGCCTGTTTCCGCACCATAAGACAGGCCCCGATACAAGACTCAACCTCTACAGGTTCCGAATATTCCTGGCGCTTGCTGGGAAATTGTTTTGGTAACAGCAACCGCAAAAGAGTTTCATTACAAAAAAACGAGGCGAGGTTGGGAAAATTAGCGATAGAGTTCTGCTTTGAGCCATCGGCATTAAGTAATTGACCACACGCCAAACCGACAGCACGATTTTGTTCCATAAAACGAAACAGTCGTTCAACCGCACCAGCAGTCAGCACCGCGTCCGTGTTCAGGAGCAAAGCATAATTACCACGTATTATCCGTAAAGCCAGATTGTTGGCCTTAGCAAAACCAAGGTTTTCAGTGTTCTGGATGACAGTAACCCCAGGATAAAACTCTCGTACCGCCTTTACACTATCATCGGTTGAGGCATTATCGACCACGAACACTTCAAAAGCAAGTTCATGAATGGTGGCGTAGACGGAAGACAAGCAATCTAAGAGAAGTTGGCGAGTATTCCAGTTAACAATGACAATGGAAACATCCATAGTTTAGTGTCCAGCCCCCAACACTGTCCGGACAGCAGCCAGTACTTGATCTACCCCCAATTTGTCCATACACTCGTGATTATATGAGCATTTTTTTTTCAAGCAGGGGCTGCATCCTAACTCTACCCGCAAAACATGATGATCATCACCCCATGGACCTGTGCGCCACGGGGCGGTTGGGCCAAAAAGAGCAACGACCGGAAGGCCAACTGCTGCGGCAATGTGCATTGGACCGGTATCTGTAGTGATCAACAAAGCTGCCCTTTCATAAAGGGCGGCCAATGTTTTGAGACTGGTCTTACCTGCCAAGTTGATCCCTTGACTATGCATAGATTTCATAATTTCGCTTATACCGAATACATCATCTGGCCCGCCCGTAAATACCACAGTTACACCAAGTGTCTGTAAATAATCAGAAACCTGAGCAAATCGATCGCTATACCAATGCTTTGTCGGCCAGGTCGTCATGGGATTAATAATGACTAGTGGCTGCGCCACATCAACACTATTTTCCTTGAGCAAAACTTCCAGCTGATGGCGATGCTCGTCTCCCACAGGGAAATGAAAAACTATATCTTTACATTGTAAACCAATGCCCTCAAGAAGAAGAAGTTCCCTCTTTAAGGCATGTTGATTCATATCTACCGGAGGAATAGGTTCATTTAAGAAAAACCAACTTCCTTCTGCGTGCTCCATCCCTTTTCCGAAACCGACCTTTCGTTTTGCCCTGGCCAAAGAAACAAAAATTCCACTTTTCAACAATCCTTGGAAATCAATAAGTAAATCGTATTCAGTAGACCTCAATTCCCTTATAAATTCTCGAAAACCTAGCCACGCGGCTACCAACCGACCGGACCTCAAAAGCTTTAACCACTTCTTTCGAGGAGAAATAAGCACCCTGGTTAAGGCACAACTCCCTAATACAGCCTCAGATGCCGCCTCTTCCACTAACCAATCGATACGGGCTTCAGGGTAGTGCAGACGCAAACAATTAAGAGCTGGCAAGGTATGAATAACATCTCCAATGGCGCTTGTTTTAACAATGAGGATATTCAATCATTCATCCTCTGAAGAGCGACCACCACGATACCCTTTTCGTTTTCCCTGCCGCATCTCCCAAAGTTTGAGATATTTAAACAAGGTATTGGTTGCATTGGTCATTGCTTGAACTAGGCCATGAGCCCCATCAAGTACTCCTAAACGAAATACGTAATTACCCCAAAAAGCCCAAACCATATGGCTTATCGCTATCCCAACCGAGGCTCTTGATCCTTTTTTGCAAAGTTCCTCTGCTCCAGCTGAAGAATAACTATTTATCTTCTCCAATGTTTGGGTAAGGTTACGATTGGTAAAATGAAGCAACGGGGATTGAAGCGCTGTTATTACTCCATCAACTATCAAAGACTCATGCACCAAACGATCGGACATGCGAGCCGAATCGCGTTTGAATAAACGAACTACCCTGTCTGGCCACCATCCACCATACCTGAGCCACTTCCCACAAAAAATATTTTTCCTTGGTATGCTGTATGCGGCAAACAAGTTTTGTTTTGTGATTATATCTTTAATTTCCTGTGCCAATTCAGTGGTTACGCGCTCATCTGCATCAAGAACTAATACCCAAGGTTCATTACAGCGATCAATGGCCAATTGCTTTTGCCGACCATATCCCTGCCAAGACTCAACAAAAACTATCGCACCATATTTATTGGCAATTTCTACCGTTTTATCGGTACTTCCGCAATCAACAACAATTACCTCAGAGGCAAAAGAAACACTTGCCAAACATTCCGGCAGCAGCTCCTCCTCATTCTTGGTAATAATAGCAATAGATACAGGTAAGGGGCTTATAGACATCGCCCTATTTATTAAATTCATGGCTGAGGAAAATCCAAGGTCTTAACAGTGATGCAGCAAGTTATCTGACGGTTAATCTCTATTTTTCCGCCACAAAAACAAAATACTCGGGTTCTCTATTAGCTAAAATCGGAGTTACCACTGGTGATGAATGTTTCGATGGCTTAAAAAGCCGTTTGAAATGTTTCTCAAGGAAGGGAGAATGGAAATAAAACTGATGCCGTTGTCCATATTGCTTAATTGATTTAAAACCACAAAATTCGAGCATTAAATAGAACTCTTCTCTTTTAAATTCCCTAAAATGAAACTCAAAAGATGGTCTCGCTAACAATTGCAGATATGGGTCTGTAATTTTACGGTTGGGTGAAGAAATTATTAGATGTCCACCAACCCTCAACGATTCATATAACGACTTGATAACTCCAGAATAATTTTCGACATGTTCAATCGTTTCAAAAGAAACAACAATATCGAATTGTCCTTCATTGATCGATTTTGTTGCATCTTTTTGTTTGAATTTAAGATTAGGATTGTTGTAATTATTTTGTGCGAAAACAATATTCTCCTGCATTATGTCACACCCCAAAACGTAGGATGCGCCGCTTCTAGCCATAATTTCTGAACCATAGCCTACTCCGCAGGCTATATCTAAAACCATTTTCCCACGCACAAACCCTGACGCGAAAGTGTAGCGCTCAAGATGCTCTTCTTCGCATATTTTTGAGGAAAATCCCGGTATATGAAATGCCTCTTTCTTGTTGATTATCATATATGATCTTATTAATTCCTCAAACCGTGGTTAGTTAATTTTTGGATGAGATAATAGCAGAAACAGCCCCCTCAACATCATCTACATTAATCGCAGTCATACACTCAAAATTAAAGGGGCAATGAGTCTTAAAACAAGGACTGCATGACAGTGATTTTGAAACCACCACCGCACGCTCTGAAAATGGTCCTGTCGCCACAGCATCGGTCGAGCCAAAGATAGCCACCAGCGGTGTGTTTTGGGCCGCTGCCACATGCATCAAACCGGAGTCATTGGTTATGAAGGCATCACATTTCCCAATAAGGGCCATGGCGCGAGAAAGAGATGTTTTTCCTGTAAGATCGATCACTTGATCCCCAGCTATTGCAGAAATTGTCTCGGCTGCCTTGTTGTCTGCGGCTGTCCCAAAGACATACGCCGTGCCGCCAAATTGAGTTAACAATCTGCGGGCCACCTCACCATATCGCTCGACAGGCCAACACTTAGCCGGTCCATAGGCTGCGCCAGGATTAAGACCGAAAATAGGACCAGGATTCATCCCTACATACTCTTCCGCCCACTGGGTATCTTCTTCCGAGAGCCACAGTTTGAGCTTACTTTCAGCACAATCCAGACCAAGACAGGCAAGAAGATACTGATAATAATACACTTGGTGCCGGCTTCTAATCTCTTGTGTAATAAGCACAGAGTGAGTCAGCAATAATCCCCTGGCGTCTCTATTAAAGCCGGCAATGACAGGTATTCCGGCCAAACGAGTCAGGAGTGCCGCCTCAAAAGCATTCTGAAGCAAAATGGCAAGATCAAAACGTTCCTTAGCTAACTCTTGGGACAACTTCCACATCCCAACTAAACCAGCATGCTTCCCTTTTTTATGATAAATAATGACCTTGTCAACATTGGGATTTGCTGAAAAAATATCCGCAACCCAAGGATGGGCCAATACGTTAATTGTCGCTGTCGGGAAATTTTTGCGGATTGACTGGATCGCAGGCAAGGTCATAATAGCATCGCCTATCCAGTTGGTGGAGCGGATCAGGATTGATATGTTACGTCCAGAAAAAAGGGCAGGTAAATTTGAAGATTGCTTCTTCTGAGTGATAGAAGAAGAGTTACTAGAAAAAGAGAGTGAATTATTATAAGACATTAAAAATATAAGACTTTACTAAGCGTTAGCGTACATCGATAAAACAACTTCTTCTTTCTGATCCCGATGCAGTAAGGAGTAAACAGCCTCTTGACATTTTTTCCCCTCATATAATACCTGATAGACTTGCTCCAAAATTGGCATATCCACGCACATTTTTTTGGCCAAGTTCCAGGCAGATCGTGTTGTTTTTACCCCTTCAGCCACCATCCGCATCTCTTGTTGAATTTCCTCAATCGTCATCCCCTGGCCAAGCTTTAAACCTACAGAACGATTTCTGGACAAATCGCCTGTGCAGGTCAAAACCAAGTCGCCGAGACCTGCCAATCCAGCCATGGTCAGTGGATTTGCTCCCATGGTCACGGCGAGCCGTGTGATTTCAGCAAGCCCCCTGGTAATCAGAGCGGCCCTGGTGTTAGTGCCATATCCAAGGCCATCACAGATGCCCGCAGCGATAGCCACAATATTTTTCAGAGGACCACCAAGCTCAACACCAATAACATCGGTGGTGGTATAAACCCTGAAGGTTTCGGCAAAGAAAATTTTCTGAACTTGAGAGGCAACTCTATTTTCTGTTGCTGCGACTGTAACGGCAGTCGGTTTCTCTGCCGCTACTTCCTTGGCAAAACTTGGTCCGCTTAACACAGCATATGATCCAGACAAAAATTCCTCTTTCATGATTTGAGTCATGGTCATTAGGCTATCATTCTCTATCCCCTTTGTTGCAGAAACAACGATCATTCCAGGATTTAAATACTGTTTAACATTAATAAATACAGTCCGATAAACATGGGATGGCACCACCATAACCACCAAAGAAACTCCAGTGCAGGAACGCTTAAGATCAGATGTTATTGAGATGCTCTCCGGTAAGGAAAAACCAGGGAGATACGCCTTATTTTCTCGCTGCGCAACCATCTGCTCTACATGTTCTTGACGATGGGCCCACAGCGTAACATCATGTCCATTGCGGGCAAGAAGAAGGGCTAGCGCTGTTCCCCAACTTCCCGCTCCGATAACGACGACCTTTTCTTTCATATACTTAGGGTGTTGTGAAGGGAGATGCTCAGTTTTTTATCGTTAATCAATTGTCACCTTCTTCATCCTCGCTACCTTCTTTAACTTCATCAATTTCTCCAACTTCACTTTCCTCTTCGTCGTCAACCTGGGAGTCTGATTCAGCCACCATATCCATGGCCACTACATTTTCTCCTGGCGCCAGATTGATCATCCGTACCCCTTGGGTATTACGTCCAATTACCCGCATCTGCTCCATGGTAATCCTGATGATTTTGCCACCGTCAGTTATCATCATGATCTCATCATTATCTCTTACCTGCATCGCCCCGATTACATTACCATTTCTTTCGCTGGTCTTAATGGCGAAAACACCTTTGCTTCCACGTTTTCTGGTCGGGTACTCATCGGCTGAACTGCGTTTTCCATAGCCGTTTTCTGTTACCGTCAGGATTGAGGAGTCAGATGAAATAACCACCACCCCTACCACAATATTTTCATCCTCAAGATTAATCCCTCGCACACCGCTGGCAGTCCTTCCCATAGGCCGGACATCCTTCTCGTTAAAGCGTGCCGCTTTACCGTCTCGAGATACCAGGAGTATATCATCGTTGCCACTAGTAAGCGCGGCAGAAATAATTTCATCATCTTCACGGATAGTAAGGGCAATCTTACCACGTTTGATCGGTCGATTAAACTCACTAAGCGGTGTCTTTTTTACGATGCCACGCTTTGTTACCATCATAATATAACACTCGCCGGCATCACAATCAAAAGACTTTACCGGCAGAATTGCGGCTACCTTTTCTTCCTCGGACAATTCGAGGAAATTAACGATTGCCTTACCCCTGGCGGTACGACTGGCCTGTGGTATCTGATAAACCTTACGCCAGAACACCTTGCCGTGATTGGTAAAGAAAAGAAACGTATCATGAGTGGATGGCAGAAACATATGACAGATAAAATCTTCTTCGTTGGTGGACGAACCAGCGATTCCCTTGCCACCACGTCTCTGGGCTCGATACATCTCCACCGGATTACGTTTGATATATCCCTTATGAGAGACGGTAACCACCATATCTTCCTGAATAATCAAATCCTCAGGGAGTATTTCATCCGGCGCTTCAATGATCTCAGTCCGCCGATCGTCTCCGTACTGTTCCTTGATCTCCATAAACTCATTACGGATAATCGATTTCACCAAGGTTTCATCACTGATGATCTGTTTATAGTACCGAATTTTTTCAAGAAGTTCGTTATATTCATCAATGATTTTATCGCGCTCCAACCCGGTTAACCGCTGCAGGCGCATCTCAAGAATTGATTTTGCCTGAATTTCAGAAAGGCCAAATCGTGCAATAAGGGCGGCGCTTGCCTCGCTTGGATTAGGAGATTTTTTAATTATTTCTACTGTTTCATCAAGGTTAGTGATAGCTATTTTCAAACCCTCAAGAATATGCGCTCGTTCCTCGGCTTTTTTTAAGTCATAGGCGGTACGACGATAGACGATGGTTTTCCGATGCAGAATGAAATACTCAAGCATCTGCTTGAGATTCAATATTTCCGGCTTATTATTAACGATACTCAACATGATAATCCCGTAACTTCTCTGCATCGGGGTCATCTGATAGAGTTGGTTTAAGACCACGTCGGTAATTTCGTCTTTTTTAAGCTCCAGGACAATACGCATCCCTTGGCGATCCGACTCGTCACGCACTGCCGAAATCGATTCAATCCTCTTTTCTTTGATTAAAATTGCTATTTTTTCAACCAGCGTCGCCTTATTCTGCTGATATGGAATTTCATCGATGATAATTGCTTCGCGGCTCGACTTGTCCTGTTTTTCAATGTGGGTCTTAGAACGCAGGATGATTGAACCTCGACCTGTCTCATACGCTTCGCGAATTCCTGATCTCCCGCAGATAAAGGCCCCTGTGGGGAAATCAGGGCCAGTGATGATTTCCATCAGTTCCCTGATCGAAATATCCGGGTTATCGATCAAGGCGATCAAACCGTCCATGACCTCTGTCAGATTGTGGGGTGGTATATTGGTGGCCATTCCCACGGCAATACCAGACGATCCGTTAACCAAAAGATTCGGTACCTTAGTCGGGAAGACAACCGGCTCACTCAAGCTGTTGTCGTAATTAGGAACAAAATCAACAGTTTCTTTCTCCAAGTCGCTGATAATTTCCTGATCTAATTTGGTCATCCGCGCTTCGGTGTAACGCATGGCTGCAGGAGAGTCACCGTCAACTGACCCAAAGTTGCCTTGTCCATCCACCAGCGGATAACGCAAAGAAAAACTCTGGGCCATGCGCACGATAGTGTCATAGGCGGCTGTATCACCATGGGGGTGATATTTACCGATCACATCACCGACAATACGGGCAGATTTAAGGTACGGTCGGTTGTGATAGTTGTTCAACTCCCGCATGGCAAACAATGCCCGCCGATGAACCGGCTTTAAGCCGTCCCTGACGTCGGGAAGAGCCCTACCTATGATAACGCTCATAGCGTAGTCAAGATAAGACTTTTTCATTTCACTCTCGATAGAGATGGTGTTTTTTAGCTGATTGTTGTTTTGATCTTCCACGCGTATTTCCTATGGCTGTTACGACAGAACACTATGTCCAAAGGAGGTATTACATATGCCCCCTTATTTATATTTACGGTTTACGATTGACAGTTATAAGTTAGGATGAAATACCATGATTTTTTTAACCGTAAACCGCTAATCTAAGCAGTTACATCTATTAAATATCTAACGCACTCACTTCCAGCGCGTGATTCTGGATGAACTCTCGACGAGGTTCAACTTTATCACCCATTAAGGTAGTAAACATATCATCGGCCTTGATGACATCATTAATGGTAACCTGGAGAAGACACCTTTTTTCCGGATTCATCGTAGTTTCCCACAGCTGCTCCGGGTTCATTTCTCCAAGACCTTTATAACGCTGAAGAGTGCTTCCTTTGAAGGTCTCACTCTTTACCGTCTCGATCAGTTGTTGCCAATCGGAGACAGGGATATTTTTTTCACCAATGATGAGAGTAAAAGCGCTGTTGATAAAATCCTTAATAACAGGATAGAGATTAAGGCATTGTCGGTACTCGTTGATTAAAGGGATTTGAGGACCAACAGTCACCACCATATGAGCCTTATCCTTAACCGCTGCATCAAACTCATAACAACTTGGTTTCCAACGACAGTTTCTTACTTGAGTGACATTCATATTATTTACTTTGACGCCATCTCTCAGAGCCATAACAAAAGCTTCATCTTCGAATTGGTCTGCAGAGTGCACATCACTTGCTAAGAGTAAATTGTTGAGATCAAGTCCTATATTTATCCGGGCAAGATAGTCGACTAATTTTTGATACCCGGAAAGTTTCTGCATCAACTTAAGCAATTTATCCTGTGCAATGATGTCGCCATTTTCCAAAGTTACCGTCATTATTGAACCTGCCTGGTCAAAGAGGTAACGGTTAAGACTAGGTTCATCGTTAAAATATTGTTCCTTTTTTCCACGGCCTAAACGAAAGAGCGGCGGTTGACCTATATAAACATGGCCATTTTCTATCAGCGGCAACATCTGGCGATAAAAAAAGGTAAGCAGTAGTGTGCGTATATGAGCCCCGTCCACATCAGCGTCAGTCATAATAATGATCTTATGATACCGTAATTTGTCCACATCAAACTCATCTGTACCTATTCCGGTACCAAGCGCTGCTATAATGTGTTTTATCTCTTCACTACTTAATACTTTGTCAAATCGGGCTTTTTCAACATTCATTATCTTTCCACGTAGAGGGAGAATAGCCTGAATTGAACGATCTCTCCCCTGCTTAGCGCTACCGCCCGCCGAATCACCCTCAACAATAAATATTTCGCGCAGGGCCGGGTCTTTTACCTGGCACTCGGCAAGTTTTCCAGCCATCAAAAGATCAAGTCCCGATCCCTTTTTCCGGGACAACTCCTTGGCCTTTCTAGCTGCCTCACGGGCCCGTAGGGCATCAATGGCTTTGGTTAAAATCTTCTTAGCCACCATGGGATGTTCTTCAAGATAAGCCGATAACTTATCGTTGCAAATTGATTCTACAAGTGTCTTAACTTCCGAGTCACCAAGCTTGGTCTTGGTTTGACCTTCAAACTGAGGGTTAGGAACCCGCACCGAAATAACGCAGGTAATACCCTCACGCACGTCATCCCCACCAAGTTTTGCCTTCATATTTTTCGGCACAATATCATCACTGGCGTATCTATTAATACATTTGGTCAGTGCCCCACGAAAGCCAGCAACATGAGTTCCACCTTCTTTGGTATTGATATTATTAACAAAAGAAAAAAGTCGTTCTGAGTAACCATCAAAATATTGAAAACATGCCTCAACTTGAACATCATCGCGTTCCCCGGCAAGCATGATCGGTTCAGGATGAATGGTATTTCGATTACGATTCAGATATTCGACATATGACTCTATTCCGCCTTCGAAGTGAAATTCGTCACTGGCCCCAGTTATCTCATCTTTCAAGATGATTTTGACGTTCTTATTGAGATATGCCATCTCTTTAAGACGATTTTGAATAATTTCGTATTTGAACTCTGTGGTTTCAGTAAAAATTTCATGATCCGGCATAAAGGTTATCATGGTTCCGGTGAGCGCTGTTTCACCTACAACCTCTACATCACAGGTCTTTATTCCACGTTCGTATCGCTGTCTGAAAATTTTTCCTTCTCTTTTTACTTCAGCAATGGCCCAAGAGCTTAAGGCATTCACCACCGACACACCAACACCATGAAGACCACCTGAAACTTTATAGGTCGAATGGTCGAATTTGCCACCGGCATGAAGAGTACACATCACTAGTTCCAATGCTGATACTCCTTCGGTGTGCATACCTGTGGGGATACCTCTGCCATTATCCTCGACACTGATGGATCCATCCTGATGAAACTTTACTTTTATCTTGCTGCAGTGCCCAGCCAAAGCCTCGTCAATACTGTTATCCACCACCTCATAAATAAGATGATGCAAACCTTCCTCTCCAGTATTACCTATATACATGGAAGGACGTTTTCTAACCCCTTCAAGGCCAACAAGAACTTTAATATTATCTGCGCCGTATGCGTTTACTTGATCACTCACTCGGTATATCCCTCTTCTCGTGAATTATTGATTCACTAATGTGAATCTTAAAACGTAATTATTCAGGATGATGCTTTACAAAGTAATTTTCTGCTAACAAAGAGAATAACTTATTTATAATCCTGAATATTTTTTATAGATTTTATATTTTTAATAAAGTGGCGCTAAACTATTTTCAGCTTTTTTAACAACAGTAGCAAGGCTTGTCTTTATACTGTTCCCTGAGCGGAGCCGAAGGGAACAAGGTATTGAAGATGAATTTTTGTTCATTTTCTTCGGAAGATTTAGTTGAAAATAGTTAAGGGAGTTTATTATTAAAAGTGAATTTTAACTATTTGGTCGAGAGGTCATATTTTCATTGGCATAATAATAGTCATAAAACCAGGATCATCATCACCTTCAATTAAACAAGGGCTTTTCTCACTATTAATATAGGCTTTTACTTTATTGCTATTCATTACCTGAATAGCTTCAACAAAATATTTACCGTTGAATCCAAGATTCATTTCAGTGCCACTATAATTAATAGCTAATTCTTCTTTTGCATTTCCTATATCTATATTTTGTGAATTTAAAGTGAGTTTTCCATC
>VMSU01000022.1 GCA_013792005.1 Desulfobulbaceae bacterium | reverse complement strand
TGTCGGCTTGGCATGGAAGATATTGACTCGACCTGCCTTTCCAGCACCGCCTGAGCCGTCATGACAACTGAAACAGATACCCCAGTTGTTAATCTGGCCTACAGTATTACCAATCACATGGGTACCACTATGGGCTACGGTACGGGTGAAGTCGGAACTGTAATCGGTTGTCGAGTGAGTACCACCTTCGTTAAAGGCGTAAATCGTCATCTGGCCTGCTGTGGCTGTCCAGCCGTTGACAATGGCACCTCGCTTCGGTTTCACATGACACTCTTCACAGGGCAAATGGGTCGGAAGGCCTCCAGAAGGTGTAGTCTCTTGGAAATTAGTGCCGCCAGGCCTGTTTCGTGGATCAGCATGACAGTATTCACACTCACCAATCTTAGAGTGATTGTTATTGTGATGCATGGTCGTGGTATTGGTATGACAGATAGTGCAACTTCCAGTGCCCATGGCGCTCACACCCTTCTTTCCGGTTGGGGCCACCAACTGTCCAGCAAGAGTCGTGGCATTGAAGGTATGACAAGTAAGACAAGAATCGTGTACCCGGCCATTGGCAACATCAACCGGCATACCAGTGGTAGTGCCTGCAGTGTTTGAATGACAGTTTGAGCATGAAGTTACATTAGTCACCAAGGTGCTGTGATTGATTGCCTTATGGCAGATCTGACAGTCATTACTTGCAGCAGTTCTCGTATCGTGATGGATGCCGCTTGTCCGGTAAGTCGCAACCGGATGACAGGTGAGACAGCTCGCGGTCCGAGGATCTGGCAGGGCCTCGGCCAACAGGGCGCTGCCATCTTTACCGGCACGCTTAACACCGCCGCCGTTTACATTAACATGACACAGACCGCATTTGCCCTTATGAACATTAACTGCGATATTAGCTCCGGAATGACAGGCATTGCAGGTACCGGACCAGGTAAAATCTTCGGCAGGATGGCTGCTGTGGGTTTCGGCCCGATCTGCATGGCAGTCAAGACAACGAACTGTCGCTGTATGAAGCCTGATAACATCACTCACCGAGGCATACGTCCCACTTAGGTTCTCCGTCCGAGTGGAATTATGACACAGGACGCAACTACCCTTATGAAGAGCCAAGATACCATCTACCCCATCCCAGGTATTAGTAAACAACGGATTCGTTGAAGTGGTTCCACCTCGCATATGGCACTCGTTACAGGATGCGCCATTATTAACAATATCAGCGGGCCCCATCAGAAGATCATGGGTCCCGCCATGACTATGGCCGTTAAAACCTGCCTTATGACAATCAGTACAGGTATGGGGTTTTAAATGCCCGATGGCATTTGCTGCAGAGCCAATCAAAGTGGCCCCAGGCGCTCCGCCCTGATGGCACTTAGCGCAGTTGTTACTATGAACACCGGCCATAATCTCGCCCTTTGGCGCTGCCACGCTCGCACCACCTGGGCCATGGCATGTCTGGCAAGAACTGATCCAACCAAAAGTTCCATCACCTTCATTGTGACCGCCATGTCCTGTTGCTCTATTGGCATGACAGTTCAGACAAGCAACTGTAGTCCCGTTTTTGATCACATCACTGACCGAGGTAAAGCCAATACCAATATTAGTAGTACGCGTTGAATTGTGGCAGAAACCGCAATCACTCCGATGAAGCGCAAAGATACCATCCGTTCCAGACCAGCTATTAACAAAGGCCGGATTGCCAGAACCAACTCCCCCACGGCTATGACAGGTGGCGCAGGCCTCACCATCAGCGAGATCAGTAGCCCGCATCAAAACATTATGGATGGCGCTGTTATGCTGCTGATGGTTAAGGAAATACCCAGTATGACAGGTAATACACTCCTTGTTCCCGGTCTGGCCAATGGCACTGCCGATCAATGCGCCATTGGTTGCGGTGTCATGACAAGTTGCGCAACCAAGACGAGAATGGGCCTGACCGGTAGCCGCAAACGGTGCGACTGTTGCTCCATGGCACCCTTTACAGTTGGAAGTATTTGGGGTTGAAGCCACGTTCGCTGTCATCTTGAGCGCGTGGTTATGGATATGGCCATTGAAGTAACTAGTGTGGCAGGTCTGGCAAGTAGTTCCCTTCCCCTTACCCATCGCACTGCCAATTCTTATTCCCAGACTGCCGCTGTGGCAGGTTTGACAACCAAGGCGGGAATGAGTCTGGTTTGCGGCAACATACGGTACAGTCGTCGCTGTCGTGTGACAACTCACGCACAACGACACTGTAACCATTTGGTGAATATGGTTATGATTATTAAAATATCCATCATGGCAGGTCTGACACGTTGCGCCTGCTGACTTACCAGTCGCGCTGCCGGTCAACTGGCCGTTGGTGGCATTATGACAGGTCTGACAGCTAAACGTACCGTGTGCCTGACCTGAACCCACATACGGAGCAGTTAATGCTGTGTGACAGTTCAGACATAACGAAACCGGCGGCATGACATGGGCGTGAGTGTGGTTGTTGATATACGCCCCATGACACGCCTCGCAAGCGCCGCCAGGAGGCGCCATGTTTGGCGCCTTTCCGTAAGCCGCCAGCAATGCGCCGGTCGTAGAATTATGGCAAGTTGCGCAGGCATCGTGGACTTTATTGTTACTCGTACTGACAGGGACTGATGTCGATGAGCCCGCGGTCCCCGTATGACAGGATGTGCAACTCTGGGATGAAGCGACCCGTGCAACATGACTTGCATTGACATGGTTGACGAAATAGGCCCCATGACAGGCATTACAAGTGCCGCCGCCAACCGGCATCGTCGGGGCCTTACTACTGTAAGGAGTTCGCAAGGAACCATTGCTATTATGGCACACGGTACAGTCGTCATGGATCTTATTATTGGTTGTACTTACCGGCACACCTGTCGCAGTGCCTGCGGTCTCGACATGACAGGTATTGCAGTTAGCAGTATCACCAACTCGGAGATTGTGACTCGCGGTGGCGTGGCTCGCAAAATAGGCGCCATGACATGCTTCACAGACACCGCCGCCAGCTGGCATTGCCGAAGCTTTGCCATAGGCAGCCCGCAATGAACCATTGGCGTTATGACAGGTAAAACAATCGTCATGCACCTTATTGTTGGCAGAAGCAACCGGCACCCCACTGTTGGCGCCAACGATACTTGCAGTCAAATGACACAGATTGCAGTTTGCCGAATCAACAACCCGAGTTGAGTGATTCGCGTTGGCATGGCTAGGAAAGTAGGTCCCGTGACAAGCGGTGCAGGCCCCCCCACCGTTATTGGAGCCAGGACCACCGTTTGGCATAGCAATCGCCTTACCGTAAGCCGCCTTCAGTGCACCGCTTATTTCATGACAGGTGGTGCACGCATCATGGATCTTTTTATCCAAGGCACTTACTGGCACCCCGGTAGCAGCACCAGCCGCCCCAGGATGGCAGGAGGCCGAGGAGCAAGTGCTATCCGCAGCCACAAGTGCTGTGTGGTTGCCGCCATAGGTTGTCCCGCTGTGACAATTAATACAGTTCCCATTAACTGCAACGGGAGAATCATGGTGAACAACTCCTTTTGGATAAGTAGACGGAAAGTGGCAGTCCGAGCAGCTTGCAGGGACGGCCAAGACTTGACCTATGGCCGTTCCATCCCCTCCTGCCCGGCGGGTAAAGTCACTGTTGGCCGGATCAACATGACACAAAGCGCAATCATTTCGATGAACAGAGGAGACCACTTCGCTATTCAAAGCGGAGTTATGACACGAGGAAACCCCGCAACTGCTCTTGTCTGAAACATTCCAGACAATATTGTGGCCATGGACAGCAGGTGCCTTTTTAGCCCAATGACATGACAGACACGCAGTCGGATTAGCCTTGGCGGAAATTACATCACTGACCCTTTCATTGACATTATTTGGGTTCCCGGTTTTACGGGTTTCATTATGACAGGTCGAACACAAACTATAATGCAAAGTGTAAATAGCTGGCCAGGTTGGCACTGAGTGACAAGTTGAACACAGTGAACCAGACGCCGCTTGAGAAAGGTCGGAGGCCTGCTCGACAACTTTATGACCGTGGCTGTGACCACCGAAATACGCAGTATGACAGGAAATACACTCACCACCTCCGGCAACGGCGCTGCCACGCAATGAGCCATTTGTACTATTATGGCAGGTCTGACAAGAAAGAGTGGAGTGAACCTCTCCTGCCACACTGCCAACAAATGGTGAAGAAAGGGCCACATGGCAGTTGATGCAATTATTGATTGGCTGAGAGGTATCGATATTCACCTTAACCAGATCCTCATGATCCTTGGTATGACCATTAAAATACGCGCTGTGACACGTCTGGCATGTTGCTCCAGCTGTCTTGCCGCTGGCGCTGCCGATCAGAGCTCCTGTCGTAGCGCTATGGCAAGTCAGGCAGGCAAGCCGGGAGTGAGTTTGTTCACTTGCCACATAGGGGGCCGTGGTCGCAGTTGCGTGACAGCTCACGCACAGTGGAACTGTATTCATAGTGTGGCTATGCTGATGGCCACTAAAATAACCGAGATGACAGGTCTGGCAATTTGCGCCGGAGGTCTTGCCGCTGGCGCTGCCCAATAAAACTCCAGTCGCTGTATTATGACAGGTTTGGCAGCCGTTCTTGTGGGCCTCGGTCGCAGTAGCAAAAGGAGCTGATGCCGCCACATGACAATTCACGCAAATCGGTACTGTGTTCAGGGTGTGGCCATAACTGTGGTTGGGGAAATAGACACCATGGCATGCGGTACAATTGCCTCCTCCAGGAGGCATGGCAATGGCCTTGCCATAAACAACCTTCAGAGTGCCGTCAACCTTATGGCAGGTGGTGCAGGCATCATGAACTTTAGGGTCATTACCATTGACTGCAACTCCAGCAGCAGTACCAGCGGTCAAATTATGACAGCTTACGCAACTTGCATCTGTCCCAACTCTGATGACATGGTCAGCAACAATTGACCCGATCCCGGATTTATGACATTGAGTGCAATTACCGGCAGCAGCATAACCGGTCTTGGAGATATGGTGAATGCCTCTGGATGCCAAAGAAAGTTTGGTAAGATGACAATCAATACAGGTTGACGTCCTAGTAGCGCCTATAGCGCTGCCGTCAATCCCATTATCAGGGTGACCATCCCTCAGTGGTCCCGCTCCCTGAGGGGATACATGACAGATGCCGCAGTTACCTCCATGGAGATCTGACACAATATTGGCAACTTGATTACTCGCATTATGGCAAGTCGCGCAATTTCCCGCCCACCCAAAATCTTGATTATCATGGGTGCCGCCGCCCTTAAATCCCTCATTGTGGGCATGACAACTGATGCAGTTTGATGTTTCACGCCCGGAATGGCTGTCTGTTACTCCAGGGAGAATTCCGTCGTTCTTATAATGGAGAGCCTGAGTATGACAGACCTGACACACACCGGTAGCGCCTGTCCCTTGTTCAACAAAACCGCCATTGGGATCAAAGAATTTAACCGCCTTCGTGGCAATAGTGTTGCGGACCAACTGGCCATATATCAGGCCAAAGGTATTACAGGTGACGGAATTTTTAATCTGAGTTTGGGGATTGGTGTAATTAGGATCTATTGCGGTAGCAGCAACTTTTCCTTTAATAACGACCTGGGAGGTAGTTGCTGAAAGAATAAGAAAGGTATTTGAGGTTGCGGTCTTGTCATGGACCAGAACTAAGCCGCGATCCGGATTCCCGACACTTTTATTAGCCCAGTCCGAGGGATGTGCTTCCGTTCCTACTGCCGGCCAATTGACATTGTCCGTGGCATTAGAATAATTGATAGTGGTCTGGTCTAGGATAGGGTCATATGCCGCATTATCGATTTGACCAGTCACCAAATAGGGCTCGGTTGCTGAACCGACCCAGTTTAGCTGATCCTGGTAATGCGGGTTATGACAGGCAGTACACCCTACGCCCCAATTTTGATGAGAAGAAGTTCCCATCCCCGTGGGAGAATGAGTGGTCACCTTAGGTTCCGTGCCTATTGAATTAAGACCATGACATTTCATACATACCGCATCGACAATAGCCGCATGATCTGGACTGGAACTTAGATTTGTCGGAGAATACTGCCACCACAATGAATAGCTATGGCATTCCGAACAATTTACACCATTTGCTTCATTGTGCGGGGCATCAATAACCGAAGCCCATGCCCCTCCTCCCGTAGCCAACAGCACAAAAAAAACCCACAAGACACCAACTTTTTTCATTTAATTTCCCCCTTTAAATTCCAAGCAGAGCAACTCGTCTCCTCCAAGACGAAACAAAAAAAAGCGTCATTTGGCGTACGAACAGGTCACCACACCCCATTCTGGGTTATAGCGCCCACCCTCTACTCCAAATGACGATACATTCCAACTTCATTCAAAATCGCCTAGGTTACTACACCCCATTCTGGGTCATAACGCCCACCACTACCCAAAGTGACGATTCCTCTAACTTCATTTAGGGTTTGATAGCAAAATAGACTCGTTCACTCATAGCCCCAATATTCCCTAATTGAACCTGCCTTTTTCTGCAAAAACAATACCCGCATGCCGAGCATTGTTAATTTTATGTAAATTATGCAAAACCACTCCTCCCCTCAATAACGACAGGGGGGACCGAAATCGGTCCCCCCTGTCGTTATTGGAAATTTTACTCTCTCTGCCAGGCCTTAAATTGGCCTTAGTATCCGTCAATAATTCACTTGTGCAATACTCGTCGTTTCATTACGGCTCATTATACTGATCAACTACCACAAAGAACCAGGTGATCTTGAGACCCCGGCTTGTGGACAATAGCCGATTAATTATTGTTACACTCCGATTGAATCGGAACCGCAGTACCGAGCTCTCTGCCGTTACCACTCGGGGTCAGGGTCAGGTTGTCGGTGGTCGGGCCAGTGCCGCCACTAGTACGACTGATTGCCACACCATAATTTGCCCCAGTCATCGTGCTGTAATTGGATGCACCGGTTCCGCCGATTGTATAACTGATATTGACATAACCACCGGAGACCACTATGGCGGAATCATTCGCATTATAGCTGAAGTTACCTGTAGTCGCGGCAGTTGAATCATAGGTATTGAAGACAAAATCCACAGCGCCGCTGCTCGGGATTGGCGCGTTCTGATTAACGTAGTCAAAAACCATGGCCCGAACTTGGTAGCCACTAATTACAGCGCCGCTATTGGTTGCCGTCACTGATAAAGTAGCGTTGGTTGCGGCATCAAGCTCTGCCTCTTTCAAATAACCGACCCAGCCCGATGCCCTGCCACTACTATTGACCAGTGAAATCTGAGTCAATGGCCGCCCTCCGTAGGTAGCAGTAAATGTTGGGTTATTATTACCATTGCTGTAAACACCAACACTGACCACCAAGAGACGACTCGTTCCAGACCCGGTCGCGACTGCATACGTGTTGTTCCATGTTCCGGCGCCTGCTGCGGCAGTAGCAACATTAGACCAATTCTGCAATATAGACAGCGTACCGCAAGGAATCGGGGTGGTCGCCGATGCGGTCAAACCGGTTGTACTGTTGTTTGCTACGTCATAGGCACAGACCCGATACGAGTACTGGGTGTTTTGCGTCAGACCTGTATGACTGAACGAAGTCGCAGTCCCTGCATACAGAGCCGTCCCTGAACAATCAGCAGGGGGAGTGGCTCCTGTGGCACCAACCAACTTATACGGCGTAGTCACATTCATACCAGACCCTGAATCCGTCGCAGTCGGCCAACTCAAATCAATTTGAGTCGAGCTGACAACTGTTGGGCTCAGGGAACCGATGTGAGTCGGCGGGGTAGCGTCTGACGAATCGTTATCAAGAATCGAGACTGTCGCCGCACTCGGCGCACCCAATGTCGCGCCACCCGTCGGATTAGAAAGAGTCACGGTAAAGGTTTCAGTAGCCTCCTCCACTGCATCGTTAGTTATTGATACGGTGAAGGTCTTATTCGCCGTTTCTCCTGGTGCCCACGAAAGAGAGCCACTCGCCAAAGTGTAATCGGAGCCGGCAAAGGCCGTTCCGTTGGTCGTAGCGTAAGAGACCCCCACAGAACCCATCGATCCGCTAGTCCGGGTAGCAGTAATAGTTACAGTTGGCCCGGCCTCGCTAACGCTATAACTTCCGGCAGAAAGCGAGATTACACCCGGCAACGATGCCGAGTTATTGGTGATTCGATAACCAGTAACACCGAAACCTTCCGGGTTAGTGGTCGTTACGTTAAGCGTTGGCAACGAACTGCTGTACAGCACACCAGTCCCGAAGGTAGCGGTACAGGGGCTGGATCCGGTAAAGCTCTGATTATTGCCGTTATAAACCGCTGTCAATGCACCACAACCGCTGGTGTTGGTCGCAGTCACTACCAGGTTCGTCCCGTTCCAGATCGCGCTTGTCACCTTGACATCATCAGCCGCAAGGGTTGTCGTGGTATTGGGTGTTTGGGCTGCAAACATCGGCACGGTAATCGTCGATGCACTCCATGGATCAGGGATCGCCAGATCAGTGGCGGTAAAGCTGGTGCTGCCATACTTCACGGAACTGCTGAAATCAGAGACTCCACCGGACTTTCCACAATCGAGATTCCCTCCACTCGGTTTCGTGCCAGATGGCCGGAAGGTCGAGGCAAAGAAGTCAAAGTTACCGATGGTGTTTCGAGCTTCACGCCCCGGCGCATAGCGAGCTGTGCCACTATTCCCGCAGGAATCACGATTAACAGTTAAAGTTGTCGGCTTGGAATGGAAGATATTAACCCGCTGAGCTTTCCCTGGCGCACCGGAGCCATCATGGCAACTGAAACAGATACCCCAGTTATTGATCTTACCCACGGTATTACCGATCACATGGCCTCCGCTATTTGCCACAGAGCGGACAAAGTTAGCGCTGTAATTCGTGGTCGAGTGAGTGCCACCCTCATTATAGGCGTAAATTGTCATCTGGCCAGATGAAGCAGTCCAACCGTTAATTCCACCTGCGGCTGTCGAACCAAGCTTTGGAGTCACATGACACTCTTCGCATGGCAGATGGGTAGGAATACCACCGGCAGGAACTGTTTCCTGGAAAAGACCACTCACGTTACGAGGATCGGCATGACAGTATTCGCACTCTCCGATCTTGGCGTGATCATTGCCGTGATGAATCGTTGATGTTGCCGTATGACATGCTGTGCAGAGGCCGCCACCGGCAGGCATCGCGGTAACACCTCGGTTATTGGTCGGACTTTTCAGGACTCCCACCAAGTTCAGATCAAAGGCATGACAGGTGCGGCAGGCGTCATGAACCTTACCATCAGCCATGCTCAGAGATACACCAGATTCCGTGCCAGCAGTTGCCGTATGACAGCTGATACAGTTAGTTCCAGTACCGTCAACTTTGGCGCTATGATCGGCTGCCGTATGACAGGTGGTACAATTATTTGTCACAGCCGGTACGGTATCGTGATGAATTCCCCCTGTCGGATATGTAGTTACTGAGTGACAGGTCGTGCAACTAGCTCCCCGCAACAGGCCTGAGCTTACTGACAACAGTGCGCTGCCATTTGATCCGGCCCGCAAGGTGCCCCCGCCTGCCGGGTCAATATGACACGATCCACACTTATTCTTATGGATTTGAGTCACCACATTCGCCCCAGCATGACAGGAGTTACAGGTACCGTCCCAGGCAAAATCAGTGGCGAGATGCTCGGCATGGGCACTGGCTCGGCTCGCATGACAATCAAGACAGCTTACATTGGTTCCCGTTCTGATAACATTTTTCACCGAGGTGTACGGAGCCTTGACATTATAGACCCGAGTCGAGTTATGACACTGACCGCAGCCTAATTCATGCAACCCATTAATCCCGTCAGTCCCGCTCCAGATATTACTGAACTTCGGATTGGCGGACTTCGTGCCCCCTCGACGGTGACAGGTATTACACAAGGCATCTCCTGCCAGATCACTGGCACGCATCAAGACATCGTGATTGGTCGCGGTGCCATGGGTATGGCTGTCGAAATAACCGGTATGACACTCGGTACAGGGGTGAGGCGTGACACCCATGGTTGCCCGACTGGCCGAACCAATCAGGGCGGCGGCGGCAATCCCGTCCTGATGGCAGAGCCCGCAATTACTATTATGAACATCGGCGATAACTTCGCCCTTGGGCGCAGCGAGGCTGGTGCCAGAAGACCCATGACAGAGAGTGCAGTTAGCGACCCAGGTGAAGGTGCCGTCACCTTCTTCATGAGAGCCAAGGGTCAAAGTCAGGTCTGTAATCCGGTAGCCAATAACATTGATGCCTTCGGCATTGCTGGTCGTTACATTCAAATTAGGCACTGAACTGGTATAGACCACTGAGGTGGCAAATGTTGCCGTACACGGTCCTGTACCGACAAACGATTTGTTGTTGCCGTTATAGACTGCGGTCAGGGCTGCGCAACCACTGGTATTGGTTGCGGTCACTGAAAGATTGAGTCCGTTCCAGGTAGCGCTTGAGATCCTGACATCATCGGCAGCCGGGGTAGTGGTGGTATTCTGGACCTGAGCCGCGAACATCGGTACAGTGTAGGTAAGTGTACTCCATGGATCGGGGATCACAAGGTCCGTGGCAGTGAAGATCGTACTACCATACTTAACCGAACCACTCCAATCCGAAACCCCGCCATTCTTACCACAATTAGAGGAACCTCCACTCGGCTTGGTGCCCGATGGGCGGAAAGAAGAGGCAAAAAAATCAAAGTTGCCAATGGTGTTCCGTTCCTCTCGCCCTGGCGCATACCTTGCCGTACCGCCATCCCCGCAAGTATCACGATTAACGACCACCGATGTCGGCTTGGAGTGGAAGAGATTAACCCGTTGGGCCTTTCCTGCCGTTCCGTTATGACAACTGAAGCAGATCCCCCAGTTGTTGATCTTACCCATTGTATTGCTGACCACATGACCACCACTATTGGCCACAGTCCTGACGAAGTTGGAACTGTAATTCGTGGTCGAATGGGTGCCTCCTTCATTATAAGCGTAGATCGTCATCTGACCCGCCGTTGCGGTCCAACCATTGGCTTGAGTCCCTCGCTTGGGAGTCACATGACACTCCTCACACGGCAAATGCTTTGGAATACCACCAGCAGGGTTTGTCTCTTGAAAGGTCGTGCCGCCAGAAGCGTTCCGCGGATCGGCATGACACCACTCACACTCGCCGATCTTGGCGTGGGCATTGCCGTGATGAATAGTGGAACTTTTCACCGTATGACAGACAGTACACAATCCGCCGCCATCACCGGTGCCGGCTCCACCTGCAGGCATCGCGGTAACTCCTCGCTGACTGGTCGGCGCAACCAAAATCCCCTTCAAGTTAGCGTCAAATCGATGACAGGTGCGACAGCTATCATGGGTCTTGCCGTCGGTGGTGCTCACCGGTGCGCCGGCAGCCGTGCCTACAGTGCCGGAATGACAAGGAATACAGGTAGTGCCAGTGCCATTAACAATGGCGCTGTGACTTGATGCCGGATGGCAGGTGGTGCAGTTATTAGTCACTGCCGCGGGAGAGCCATGATGTATCTTGTCTTTCGGATAGGTCAAAGAAGGATGACAGGTCAAACAGGTGGCCAAGCGGCCCAACCCTGAAGCATCGCCAAGCAGGGCGTCGCCATTGGTTCCCGCCTTTCGTGGTCCGGCGCCAATCTGAGCCACATGACAAAGCCCGCAGTTTGCTTTATGCACACTAACGACCACACTGGCTCCCGAGTGACAGCTATCACACCCGCCATCCCAGACGAATTCATTCGCCTTGTGGTCACCGTGACCGATGCCGCGGTCGGCATGACAATCAAGACATCCCGGAGTACCGCTGATCTTGTCCATATCAAGGATCAAGGCATTAATTGAGGCATAAGGAGCCACAACGTTCTTGGTCCGGGTTGACTGATGACACTGGGCGCACCCTCCCTGATGGAGTGCCTGGATACCGTCTGTGCCATCCCACTGGTTCTGGAACAACGGATTCCCGGAAATGGTGCCGCCACGGCGATGACACTCATTGCACTGTTGATTGACATAGGATACATCTGTCGGCTTCATCTCCACAAAATGCTTCCCTGCCTGCCCTCGAACGTGAGCATCGAAATAGGTGGCATGGCACTTGAGGCAGTTGTGGGGTTTCAGGCCCATGGTGATACCCGAAGCGGAACCAACAAACACACCGCCGCCGACACCTTCATAGTGACAACTTGCACACTTATTGTGATGAACATCGAGAATAATCTCGCCATTAGGCGCCTGATCGCTCTCACTTCCCACGCCGTGACAGAACTCACACTGACTATCCCAGACAAAGGTGCCATCGCCTTCGGCATGAAGACCGTGCAACCCTACCCGGCTTTCATGACAATCCCGACAACCGACCTGAGTGCCTCGCAGAATGACATCCTGCACTGAGGTGTAACCGGCGCTGACATTAGTCGTCCTGGTCGATCCATGACAATTGGCGCAGCCATGAGAGTGCAAGGCCTGGATACCATTCTGGTCGCTCCAGCTATTGGCGAACAGCGGGGTGTTAGAACCGGTGCCGCCAATCTTATGACAGAAGTTACATGGCGTACCTGCCGAGGTATCGCCAGCCCTCATCAAGACGTCATGAGTCGCGCCACGCTGATGGGAACTAAAGTAGGTGGTATGACAATCGGTACAGTAGTGAGGCCGAGGAGCCATATCGGAATTAGTGGCGGAACCAATCAGGGTAGCGCCGCCAAGTCCGTTCTGATGACACAAACCGCAGCCACCGGCATGGACTCCAGCGATCAACTCCCCCTTATGAATGACTTCAGTGCTGGAACTGCCGATCCCATGACAGGCCTGACACGAATCATTCCAGGCAAAGGTGCCATCACCCTCGAAATGATTACCGTGATAGGCTGAACGGTTGGCATGACAATCGAGACAGCCGACATCGACACCAGTCATGATGACGTTGTAGATTGAGGTGTACCCGCCGCCAAGCTTGGTCGTCCGGGTTGAGCTATGACAATTACCGCACCCGTTCTGATGAATAACATGAATGCCGTCCGGGCCCGTCCAAGTGTTGGTAAAATTGGGATTCTCGGTACTTGTCCCACCACGACGATGACAGGTATTACAGGCTTGGCCAGCTGACAGGTCACTTACCCTCATTGAAATATCATGGTTACTCGCCTTGAGATGACTGTCAAAGTGACCAGGATGACATTCCGTACAGGAGTGCGGAGTTGGAGTTATCGCTGCCGGAATCGCCGAACCGATCAGCGTAGACCCGCCCAAGCCGCCCTGGTGGCAGAAACCACAGTTACCGCTATGAATGCCGTCAATAATTTCACCATGCGGGGCATCCACACTGTCAGTACTGATCCCATGGCAGTTCAAACAAGTAGACTCCCAGACAAATAAACCATCACCTTCAATATGCCCAGCGCCGGCAATGGTAGCATCAACAATACGGTAGCCAATGACATTAAACCCTTCAGAATTTGAGGTCATCACGTTCAGGTTTGGAACGGCAGAAGTGTACTCCACGGTCACCGGGAAGCTTGCGGTACACACCCCCGTGCCGGTGAACGCCTGATTATTCCCGTTATAGACTGCAGTTAACGCCGCACAGCCATTAGTATTTTTAGCTGCCACCAGGAGGTTTGTCCCGTTCCAGACGGCGCTGGTTACCTTGACATTATCAGCACTCGGGGTGACGGTCGTCAGCTTAGGCTGGTTGGCGAACATTGGCACGGTATATGTTGCCGCACTCCACGGGTCAGGTATTACCATATCGTGGGCCAGGAAATTAGTGCTACCATACTTTACCGAACCATTCCAATCCGCAGCAACCACACCCGATGTCTTACCGCAATTCTGCGAACCACTCCTGGGCTTGGTGCTTGATGGCCGGAAGGTCGAGGCGAAGAAGTCAAAATTGCCGATGGTGTTGCGGGATTCACGGCCAGGTGCATACCGCGCCGTACCGCTATCTCCGCAAGAATCACGGGTAGCGACTAACGATGTCGGCTTGGCATGGAAGATATTGACTCGACCGGCCTTGCCCGTTGCTCCCGAACCGTCATGACAACTGAAACAAATGCCCCAGTTATTGATTTGTCCTACCGTATTGCCAATGACATGCGTTCCGCTGTTGGCCACGGTGCGGGAAAAATCTGCGCTGTAGTTCGTGGTCGAATGGGTACCGCCTTCATTGTAGGCATAAATGGTCATCTGCCCGGCGGCTGCTGTCCATCCGTTAACCACTGCGCCACGTTTAGGCTTCACATGACACTCCTCGCACGGAAGATGCGTCGGCAGCCCTGTGGCAGGGGTGGTCTCCTGGAAGCTGACGCCACCTGCTCTATTCCGAGGGTCGGCATGACAATATTCACACTCACCAATCTTGGAGTGACCGTTATTATGATGCATGGTGGTGGTATTGGTGTGACAAGCGGAGCAACTGCCCGCGGCCATCGCGGACACCCCTTTCTTTCCCGTTGGAGCGGACAATTGTCCTGCAAACGTGGTCGGATTGAAGGCGTGGCAGGTTAGGCAGTGGTCATGAACACGGGCGTTTGCCATATCCACCGGCATGCCTGTCGCCGTGCCTGCCGTATTCCCATGGCAGTTCGTGCAGGATGACAAATTGGTGACGAAGGCACTGTGATTGATTGATTTGTGGCAGGTCTGACAATCGTTGGTTGCCGCAGTCCTCGAGTTGTGATGAATACCGCTCGTCGGGTAGGTCGCAGCCGGATGACAGGTAAGACAACTTGCTGTCCGTGGACTCCCCAAGGCCTCGGCCAGGAACGCGCTTCCATCGCTGCCGGCACGCTTGACACCACCGCCATCCGGGTCGACATGACACAAACCACACTTACCCTTATGAACATTTACCGCGATATTGGCGCCGGTATGACAGGTATTACATACTCCATCCCAGATAAAATCAGCGGCATCGTGGCTGCTGTGGTTATTAACCCGACCAGCATGACAATCTATGCATTTAACGGTAACAGTATGTGTCTTGATCACATCTTTTACTGAATTGAACGCCGGGTTAATATTGGTAGTTCGTGTCGAGCTATGGCAGATGGAACAACTTCCGCCATGCAGCGCTAAGATTCCATCAGCTCCACCCCAGGTATTGGTGAACAGCGGATTAGCGGAACTATATCCGCCCCTCCGATGACACTCATTGCAAAATGCGCCATTGTTGACCCTGTCGGCATCGCCCTGCAGAAGATCATGACTTGATCCTCGACTATGGCCGTTAAATCCCGCAGTATGACAAACCGTGCAGGTGTGCGGCTTCACACCCCATGTGGTGTTGACCGCGGAACCAATCAAGGTGGCCCCAGGGATGCCACTTTGGTGACACTTGCTGCATAAGTTACTGTGGACATCGGCCATAATCTCGCCCTGGGGAGCGGTAATACTTCCCCCCCCATTGCCGTGACAAGCCTGACAGGATACGATCCATGACAAGGTGCCGTCGCCCTCATTATGGCCGCCATGCTCCGCCGCTCGATTACTATGACAGTTGAGACAGGCCACCGTCGATCCCGTCATGATCACATGATTGACCGAGGTAAAACCAACCCCAACATTAGTTGTGCGTGATGAGTTGTGACACAGTGCGCAATTATTACCATGTAACGCATAGATGCCTTCCGCGCCTGACCAGCTATTAGTAAAAAGCGGATTACCTGAACCGAGTCCGCCACGAATATGACAAGTGTTGCACGCCGCGCCACCTGCCAGATCCGTTGCCCTCATTAATACATCGTGAGTCACGCTGTTATGTTGCTGATGTCCGCCGAAATAAGCGGTGTGACAGGTAACACACTCGCTGTTTCCGGCATGTCCAATAGCGCTGCCCTTCAAGGCGCCATTACTTATAGTATCATGACAGGTGCCACAACCAAGAGCGTTATGAACCTGTCCTGCCCCCACAAAAGGAGCGGTAGTGGCACCATGACACCCCTTACAATTGGACGTTGTCGGAGTTGTTGCCACGTTCGTGGTCATCTTGGTAGCGTGATTATGAGTGTGACCATTAAAATAGGTGCTGTGGCAGGTTTGACAGGTAGCGCCTCTCGTCTTGCCTATCGCGCTGCCTATCCGCAGTCCAGTGGAACCGCTGTGGCAGGTCTGGCAACCGAGGCGAGCGTGGGTTTGTCCGGCTGCCACATACGGTACGGTAGTCGCTGTGGCATGACACGTTACGCACAATGCAACCGTTGCCATATCATGGCTGTGTGAATGCCCATTAAAGTGGGCGCTGTGACAGGTTGAGCAGGTCGAACCCGCAGCCTTGCCCGCCGCACTGCCGATCAACAGACCCGTTTCGCCGCTGTGACATGTCTGGCAACCAGTTGTGGCATGTGCCTGGCCTGCACCTGTATACGGAGCGCTGGTCGCTGTGTGACAATTGAGACACAGCGCGACTGTCGGCAAGGAGTGGGTGTGGATGTGACTATTCAGGTATGAGCCATGGCAGGCCTCACAGGCGCCGCCAGGAGACGCCATATTCGGCGCTTTACCGAAAGCCGCCAGCAATGCTCCGGTCGTTCCGTTGTGACAGGTCGCGCAGGCGTCATGAACTTTAGCATCTATTGTACTCAGAGGTACTGAGGTAGAAGTTCCGGCAGTGGCAGTATGACACGATGCACAACTCGCGGAAGATGCAACACGCGCCGTATGATCGGCATTGGCATGGTTAAAGAAATATGCCGCGTGACAGTTATTACAGGTACCGCCGCCAGCCGGCATGCTCGGCGCCTTGGCGCTGTACTGCGCTCGCAAAGAACCATTGCTGTTATGGCACACCGTGCAATCGTCATGGACCTTATTGTTAGCCGCGCTCACCATCACTCCGGTAGCCGTGCCGGCTGTCTCGGTATGACACGTGTTGCAATTAGCGGTATCACCCACCTTTACACTGTGGTCTGCATTGACATGACTGGAGAAATAAGCTCCGTGACACACTTCACAGACACCGCCGCCGGCAGGGATCGCGGATGCCTTGCCATAGGCAGTACGAAGCGAGCCGTCAGCGGCATGACAGGCGTAGCACTCGTCATGGACTTTATTATTAGCCGGATCGACCGGAACTCCGCTAATGGTGCCAACAATACTTGCCGTCAAGTGACACAGACTGCAATTAGCTGAA
The DNA here is from genome assembly GCA_013792005.1 of Desulfobulbaceae bacterium. Classification (NCBI taxonomy): domain Bacteria; kingdom Pseudomonadati; phylum Thermodesulfobacteriota; class Desulfobulbia; order Desulfobulbales; family Desulfobulbaceae; species Desulfobulbaceae bacterium. The sequence goes on along the minus strand of VMSU01000022.1, from coordinate 11,694 downwards.
TCCACCACCCGCGTAGAGTGATTAGCATTAGCATGGTTCGGGAAATATGTGCCATGGCAGGCTGAACAAATACCGCCGCCGTTATCGCTGCCAACTCCGCCGTCCGGCATAGCCACAGCCTTACCGTAAGCCGCCTTCAGCACACCGCTGGTCTCGTGACAAGTAGTACACTGATCATGAACCTTCTTGTCGAGAACACTGACAGGAACACCGGTTGTCGTTCCGGCGGTACCAGGATGACACGATGCCGTTGAACAAGTATTGTCCTGAGCCACAAGTGTTACATGGTTACCGCCATACGTCGCCCCGCTGTGGCAATTAGTACAATTCCCGTTAAGAGCAAGCGCTGAATCATGATGAATAGCAGGGGTCGGATACGTTGTCGGGTTATGACAGTCCGCACAACTTGCAGGAACAGCCATGACTTGACCAATTGCGGTACCATCTGTCCCGGCCCGGCGGGTAAAGTTATTGTTAGTAGGATCAACATGACACACTTCGCAGTTGTTGCCATGAACAGCGGAAACGACATCGGTATTCAGCGCGGCATTATGGCAGGAGGAAACTCCGCAGCTTGTTTCGTTGGCTACGGTCCAGACAATATTGTGACCATGGATAGCAGGAGTCTTTTTGGCCCAATGGCAGGACAAACAAGCGGTAGGATTAGCCTTAGCGGCGATGACATTCTTTACCGTTTCGGTAACATTGTTCGGATTACCGGTGGTCCGCGTCGCATTATGACATGTTGAACAAATACCATAGTGCAATGTGTAAATAGCCGCCCAGCTCGATGCATCATGACAGGTGGAGCAACTTGCCCCAGGATCGGCCTGGGCAAGATCAGTCCCCTGTTCCGCCACGGTATGGGCATGACTGTGACCTCCGGAATACGCGGAGTGACAGACAACACACTCCCCCCCCCCAGTGACAGCGCTACCAACCAAGGAACCATCGGCTGCGCTATGACAGGTAACACAGCCTGAACCGGAATGGGCTTCACCGTCGGTGACATCCACAAAAGGAGCAGAATTTGCAACATGACAACTGGTGCAATTAGTAACCTGCACCGAGGTGTCAATATTCCTCTTCACTAAAGCAGTGTGATCCTTGGTATGCCCAGCGAAGTATGTGCTGTGACACGTCTGACAATTGATCCCCGTCGCCCCCTTCTTGCCGGTGGCACTGCCGATAAGTATACCGGTGACTGCGCTATGACACGTCTGGCAGGACAATCGCGCATGGGTCTGACCAGTAACAACATATGGTGCAGTGGTTGCCGTTGTATGACAGCTCACACACAGAGGAATGGTGGCAAAAGTGTGAGCATGGCTATGACCGTCAAAGTAACCAATGTGGCAGGTCTGGCAATCCGCGCCTGCGGTCTTACCCAAAGCGCTGCCGGACAAGAGCCCGGTTGCCCCGTTATGACAGGTCTGACAACCGTTACCATGGACTTCTCCCGCTGTGGCAAATGGCGCTTCTACCGCTACGTGGCAGTTCAAGCAGACTGATACCGAGTTCAGCGTATGACTATGACTATGGGTGGGAAAATAAACACCGTGGCACGCAGTACAATTACCTCCTCCCGGCGGCATGGCGCTGGCCTTGCCGTAAGCAGCCTTAGGAGTTCCATCCGTATTGTGGCAGGTGGTGCAGGCATCATGAACCTTAGGATCACCAACATTAACCGTAACGCCATTAGCCGAACCTGCCGTGGCGCCATGACAACCCACACAACCGGCATCCACCTGAACTCTCGCAGCATGATCGGCAACCAAGGTACCCACCCCCGACAAATGGCACTCAACACAATTACCGACAGCGGCAAAGCCGGATTTCGAGATGTGATGGATATTTTTAGAAAGTAATCCAAGTTTAGTGATGTGGCAGTCAACACAGGTCGAGTTGTTAGTGGCGCCAAGAGCGCTTCCATCAATTCCGTTTAACGCATTACCACTCTTCAGCGGTCCGCCGCCGCCTGCGGAAACATGACAGAGATCACAGGACGCGCCATGTAGATCAGACACAATATTTGCGACCTGGTTATTGGCATTATGACAGGTAGCACAATTTCCAGCCCAGCCGAACGCCGTGTTGTCATGCGTGCCGCCTCCTTTGAATCCCTCATCATGGGCGTGACAACTTATGCAATTAGTATTTTCGCGACCTGCATGGCTTTCACCGATAACCGGAAGATCGCCAGTGTTAGTGAAATACTTGGTTACAGTATGACAGACCTGACAAACTCCTGTGGCGCTGGCCCCTTGTTCGATAAAGCCGCCATCAGGATCAAAGAACTTAACCGGCTTAGCGGCAATGCTATTCCGGATCAACTGACCATAGATCAAGCCGAAGGTGTTTGAGGTTGCAGAATTAGTAACTTGCGTTTGGGGGTCGGTATAATTGGGATCAATCGCGCTAGTATCAAGTCTTCCTTTGACCACAACCTGGGAGGTGGTTGCAGAGACAATCATGAAGGTGTTTGAGGTTGCGATTTTATCATGAACCAGGACAAGACCACGGTCTGGATTTTTCAGGCTCTTGTTGCCCCAATCCGGGTCGGCAGCTGTGGCGCCTTCTGCCAGCCAATTTCCATTGAATGTGGCATTGGAATAATTAATAAAAGTTTGATCGAGGGTACTATTATAAGATACCGAAGAAATTTCACCAGTCACCAAATAGGGCTCGGTTGCGGATCCGACCCAATTCAGTTGATCCTGGTAATGGGGGTTATGACAGGCTAAACACCCTACCCCCCAATCCCCATGGGAAGCGGTACCCATTGCGGCGGAGGAATGAGTCAGCGCCCTGGGCTCTGTGCCTGCCAGCCCATGACACGTCATGCAGACAGCATCAACAATTGCCGCATGGTCAGGATTTGGGTTGGCGCTCAAGCTTGTCGGTGAATACTGCCACCACAACGAATAGTTGTGGCAATTCGAACAGTTCACCCCATTCGTTTCGTTATGCGGGGCATCGACAACCGATGCCCAGGCATTTACCGAAACCATCACCACTGCGACACTCAACAACAAACCCAATTTCTTCATCGTGACTCTCCCTGTTTAGTTCTCCGCATCACTAAACACTCAATACCAAAATTCAACCTAAACTCACAGGCCCCCACAAAAAGGCCTTGAAGAACCATCCCATTTACGGAATCGGCCTCCTAAAAAAGTTTACATATAATTCCATCTAAAACTCAAGCTGAAATTTGATATCCAACATTTAACAAAATGACTACATGAATTACCTAGTCGCTGATTCATTTACCCTAGGCCATTAAGTGTCATGCAAATCCTAAGCCCAGCCCCCCTTGTTTCCTATTATCTTGTATTATTTCCTAGATATCCGCGACAAAATGACTGTCCCTATTATTTCCCAAAAAATAGCAAAGGGGTCTTAACACCAACAGAAGTGTGCGAAATCCCCCTCTTCACCTACCCCTGAGTGAAATTTATACCCCGGCAACCTCTCGGACGATCTAACCCGAAAAAGTAAAGACCAAGAAATTGTGGTACTTTTTCAACAAATTCTCTATAGTACTAGCTATGGCCAGTTTATTGCTTAACGAAAGAATTCCCTCACAAATTCAACCGCCCAGCCCAAACAAACAAGGCGCCCAGGACATGCACTACCGGAAGGAACAAATAGACTCCATCAAAATACCATCTCAACTATTGGGAGAGATGATCTCCCACTGCCACCGCAAGCTGCAGGGCGAATATCTCCCTGGCGAAGGACAGTCACCAAAGGCCTTTGGACTCATCGGCGGCACAGTTAATGGCACATCAGTCGAGGCTGAGATAATCATCCCCTTATTCAAGAATGCGCGAGAGTGCGACGAGAAGAGAGGCGAGATGGACAAAGCTATGAATCTGCACGGAACCCCTTCTGTCACACCGTTCGACCAACGTGGCTGGATAGCAGAGCAAGAAGAACTCGACAACGCCCTGCAAATTCTTCTTAAAAAAGGATTGCGGCTTGTTGGCAATTACCATATGCATCGTATAGCCTGGGACCACGACCCCCATCGCGACACTCCAACCAAGATCGACACCGTCTTAGGATGCACCAGCAGGATGTTCATGTTCATCATCTCCATGGTCAACCCCGAGGCTCCAGTAATCCGCGCTTTTTTCGAGGGGAACAACGACTTTGAAGTCCCTGTTGAGATCATTTAACAGCCACCTACGACCACCATTGCTGATTTTCAGACCCTGCTTCCCCCTCCTGCGCATTTTCTCCCATCGTCAGCGCCAAACCTTTGGGATGACCCACGTGTGGCAACACATCGTCTTGCTTTTCTGCCTCGGAATCACGACTCCGGCCTCAGCAACCATTATCGAAGGGATCGTCCTAGACGACAAGGGGCCTGCCACAGCCTCAGTCATTGCCTACCGATCATTTTCTGAGCTGCATCTAAAAGCAAATGGCATCATATCCTCAAAAGGCCCCAAACCAGGGCAATACAAACTCGACCTCGCACCTGGCAAGTATTACCTGGTCGCCCAAGACAGCAACCATACTCCTCCGCTTTTTGGCTATCATGGGCTCAACCCCATTACCATAGGTGACTGCTATCAATGGATTCCCTTTTTCGTACTTCCTGAACTCCCCGTTCAGTGTGAACCAGGATTTCAAGGAATAAGCGGGGCTGTTCTCTACAAAGGTGCACCGATCACCCACGGCAGCGTTTCGGCTTACACCTCTGACGACGAACCTTTCCGGGGTATGGGGGTATTGACCAACAGCATCGGCGAGGATGGCAAATTCTGGTTCGAGCTACCCCCTGGAAGCTATGTAATCGTTGCCCGTCAGCGGCAGGATGACACAGCAATCGGTCCCCTTAAGCAGGGAGATCTCTTCTGCTACTCAGCGGCCAATCCCATAAAGATCAACCCTGCCAACACCTGCGAGGTCAACCTCCACTGCTACCCGCGCGATGACATGGATCACTATCTTGCCCAAGGGGCAGATGACCCTCGCGGCAAACGCAAGGCAGCACGTCGTGACGCTTCCTTACAAAGTGTATCCATGCAAGAGGCTGGCACCCAAACATCGGATAAGGACCCGCTGGCAATCATTGCCGGACGGGTTACGGACATCTACGGAGTCCCCATGCCGAGCTTGGTGGTTTCCGCCTATCCAGCCGACGACCTCCCACTCTTTCAAATGTATGTACTCCGCTTTAAATCGGAATTTCTAACCAAGACCGACAAGAAAGGATTCTTCCGACTAGAGACAAAACCAGGTTCATATTATCTTGTTGCCCGAGAAAAAGTTGGCGATGCCCCTAACGTTGGCGAGCATTTCGGTCTTTTTGAAGAGAGCGTCAACCATAATCTCTCCGTCCAAAGCGGTGAAACTAAAAATGGCATTCAACTCATCGTGGAGCCGATAATGCCATGAGTAATAAACCCTACGCAGCAGCCCCCCCCCGGCAGACCACAAGGCAGATTGCCCATAGCATTATGGCCACCCTTATCGCCATTTTGATCAGCACAGAAGTGTTAGCCGCAGGTGAAATTTCTACCTTAAACGATAGTATTCTTCGTGAAGATACGACATGGAGTGGAACCGTACTCATTGATGGAGTTGTCGTCGTTGGCCGCAGAGCTATCCTGACCATCAAGCCGGGCACCACCATTCTCTTCAAGCGCAGGGACACAAACCTCGATGGAATAGGGGATTCCGAACTTCGAGTCTTGGGAGGACTTAAGGCCACCGGAACCCCCGGCCAACCCATCATCTTTAAATCAGCCGAAGTCAAACCTGCCCCCAAGGATTGGTCATATGTGCTCATTTTCACGTCAGGAAAAATGAGCATCCTGGACTACTGCCAATTCCACGACGCCTTCTCCGGCCTGCAAGTCCATTTTTCCACAGCATTAGTCTCCAACTGCCTGTTCAGCAGCAACAATGAGGGCATTCGTTTCGGTCGGGCAAAACTCAAGATGCGCCATTGCCAGATCACCAACAATGGCATAGGAGTCCGTTTCACTCGCATGGAGGGTCCTGTTGAAATTCAGCGCAACGATATCAACAACAATCAGGTTGGAATATTTCTCGTTCCATCCGGGCAAAACATTGTTGACTTCTTCGAGCCTGGACGCACAGGCAAACCATGGAACGAAGGACACCTTGACATTTCATTCAACAACATCAATGCTAACCATGACTACAATCTTAAACTCGGAGCAAAGCAACTCTGGGATTTAAAAGTCTCTAATAACTGGTGGGGTACATCAAGCGCAGCCACGGCCCATCAACAGATATTTGATCAGCAACGAGACCAGGAGCTTGGCCGTGCGATCATTGAGCCCCTGGCCAGCGCCCCCGTACCTGAAACCGGAATCAAGAAAACACCCCTAACTCGCCCATGACCAGTAACATTGCGCACCACACAATAACAGTCGTTGAATACTCCGACCCTATTGAGCACTTCAAAGGCTGGCTGGTAATCGATGGCGGGGAACACTCTCTCTGCGCTGGCGGCATGCGTGTCCAGCAAAACCTCACCTGTGAGCATGTCATGGCCATGGCCAAGAACATGACCATGAAGATGCGAATCTGCGGCCTGCCGATTGACGGGGCCAAATGCGGGATTGACTACCACCCCGACGCCCCGGGCAAACTTCAAGCAATGACCAGGTTCATGGCTGCCATCAAACCCTACATCGAAGATCGGTACTCCATGGGCCCAGACCTGAACACCAGCATGGATGAATTAGAATCCATTGCTCGCGAGCTGAACATCCCCTCAGTAAAAATGGCAATTGCTAAAGCCCAAGGAATCACCCTCCGCGCATTCCTTGACCGCTACGAGATTCTCAGCCACAAGGCCATTGGTGATTGGCCCCTCGGCCGACTAAGAGCCGGGTTCGGAGTAGCCATGGCAGCGCTTGCCGCCTTGGATTTCATGTCAATTCCACCCCAAGGCGCACGTATTGCCATCCAGGGGTTCGGCAACCTGGCCAAAGCCGCCATCGTTGCCCTAACCGATGCTGGAGCGATAATTACAGCCATTGGGGATGCAAAAAAATGCGTGCTCGGCCATAACCATCAACCGCTGCCAGTCCACCTCTATCTAGACGAACAAGGAACTCTCCTGCCTGAAATTACCAGCAATGATAGCGTCAAGATCGAGCCCAAAGAGACAATTACAACCTGCGAATGCGATTTGTTGATTCTTGCGGCGATAGAGGGCGTCATCACACGCACAAACGCGGACCAAATCAAGGCGAAAGTAGTTATCCCCGGAGCAAACCTTGCCATTACGCCTGACGGAGAAGAGGCCCTTTTTGCCCGCAGGATAATCGCCCTTCCCTCCTTTGTTGCCGGTTGCGGAGGATCGCTGTCGATGAACGGCCTGTTCGGACCAGCAGAAAAGCCCCAGACTCGACAGGTACTCGATTACATTGCCAGCGCCATGACCCAGATGGTGGACAAGATCCTCAACAAGAGTCACTCGAACGCTATCAATCCAACCAAAGCTGCTGAGATGCTATGCCGCGACACCTTGGCGCCCCCTCGGCTAAAACCGTATTCTCTAGGATGAACAACCATCCATCAACACTACTGAAAGTGCGGGTCCCGGCCAGCAACCAATAACCGTTAACCTAAATACCTACACCTACCACAAAGGTTACAATGCCCTCCCACCCAATAGATTTCAACATCCAGGCCCATCTCTTTTCTACTCCCGAAGGGCTTGCTCTTTTTGACGAAAAAAAACGCTTCCAGCGCTGGCTTGACTTTGAAGGAGCTCTGGCTGCCGCGCAAGGAGAACTGGGAATCATCCCCCCCGAAGCAGCGGCAATGATTCAGGCCAAGGCCTTGATCGAACACTTAGATATGGAGGCTGTGCGCCAAGACTACACGACAAACCGAAATTCCCTGGTCCCAATCGTCAAAGCCCTGCGCAAAGCCTGCGGCCCCTATGCCGATTTTGTCCATCACGGCGCAACAACTCAAGATGTGATTGATACTGGACAGGCGCTTGAACTCAAAGAAGTTATAACCCTTGTTGAACGAGATCTGAACCAAATCAAGGATCGCCTTATTACCTTAGCCTCTCAATACCGTGACCTGCCGATGATTGGCCGCACCCACAGCCAACAGGCTATCCCGATCAGCCTGGGGCTTAAATTTGCGGTGTGGTTATTGGAGATCAGCCGCCATCTTGACCGACTCCAAGCCCTGAAGCCGAGGGTCCTGACCGGACAACTGGGGGGCGCTGTCGGAACTATGGCCGCTCTTGGTCGGCAGGGACGAGAAATCGCAGAACTCACCATGAAAAAACTCGGGCTACAGAAAAGCGTTGCTCCATGGCATACCGCCCGGGATACCTGCGCTGAGACAGGGGCGCTTCTTGCCATGATGGCTACGACTTCAGCAAAAATTGCCAATGAAATTTTCCAACTCGGAAAAACCGAGATCATGGAATTACGGGAACCTTCGCCAAGCGGTAAACAGGCCGGCAGCAGTACCATGCCGCACAAACGAAACCCTGTTCTCTGTGAAAGAATTGTGGTATTATCAAGTCATGTCAGAGCTATGTCTCAGATCTTAACAGAAGCCATGCTGCATGAAAATGAACGAGACCCCCGGGCCTTGTGGTCAGAATGGTTGGCTATGCCCCAAGCCTGCATTTACACCATGACAGCGCTCCATTACTTAAAAACAATTATCTCTGACCTGGAAATTTTCCCTGAACGTATGCGGGCAAATCTACACCTGCACAAAGAACATATCGCCTCTGAATGGCTGCTGTTCACCCTGACCCCAATCCTTGGCAAGACTTCCGCGCATACCAAAGTCAGCGCGTATATCGAACAATCCAACGTCACCGGCAAATCCCTGCGAGAACTCATCTCAGGAGACCCGGCGCTTTCTTCCGAGATCACAAGGATCGACCTCACCATGCTTGATCACCCGGAACAGTATCTCGGCCTTGCCCCAGAGATCGTCGATGACGCAATCCGTGAAGTCACTCATAAAGGGATGTGAATGCCACACTGTCACCTAGCAAGTCATATCATTGACTCTCGTTTTTTTGCCAATGGTTATAGTACCAATGAGGCCCGCCAGGTTTTCTGCGACTTCAGGCGCATGCAGCGCTGGCTCGATGTGGAAGCAGCTCTGGCTCAATGCCAGGCTGAACTCGGGATCATCTCTCGACCAATTGCCGATGCCATCTCCCGCACGGCCCGGATTGAGTTGCTGAATATTACTGCCATCACTTCCGGGATTGCCACCACCGGCCACTCGCTTATCCCCTTACTGAAAGAATGGCAAAGAGTCACCGACCAAACCGCCGGTCAATTCATCCACTACGGAGCAACCACCCAAGACATCCAGGACACCGCTCAATCCCTGGAATTAAAAGAGATTACGACCATTATCTCCCGTGACCTTCGAGAAATTATCGATCTGATCGCAGTTCTAGCGGATAAGCATCGGTCATTAGTCACTGTCGGCAGGAGTCACGGCCAACACGCACTTCCCACCACCATGGGCCTGAAAATGGCCGGCTGGCTTGATGAGACCCTCCGCAATTATACCCGCCTGACAACTTGCCTGCCCCGGCTCCTTGTCGCTCAACTCTTTGGTGGCGTAGGCACCATGGACGCGCTCTCAAGCCATGGGCTTGTCCTTCTCGATCGATTTGCCGCAACACTCGGCCTCTCAGCTCCTCTCTCCTGCTGGCACAGCAGTAGAGATCGAACCGTGGAGTTTGTCAGTATCCTGGCATTGATCACAGGAGGTCTTGGACGAATTGCCAATGAAATCTGCCAATTAGCCCGTAATGAAATTGACGAACTAGCGGAACCATTTGTCTTTGGTCAAATCGGCAGCACGACCATGCCCCACAAAAAAAACCCCGAACTCTGTGAACAGGTCGTGGTTCTCTCCCGTTTAGTCAAAGGCAACGCCTCAACTCTCTTCGACTCCCTCTGCAACGAGCACGAACGAGATTATCGGGCTGTCCGTTTAGAGTGGGTGGCTTTGACCGAAGCTTCAATTTTCAGCTGCGCCGCGTTGCGGATGATGAAGACCATCCTTGGAGGATTAACCATCAATCACGACAGAATCAAAGAGAATCTCGACAGATTTTCGGTCCTGATCTCCACTGAAGCGCTGATGTTTCGGCTTGGTGAAAAAATCGGCAAGCAGTCTGCCCACACTATAATATATGATGCATCGCTAGGTTGTGACGGGTGTGACCCCAATGGCTTGATCGACCGATTAATGGCCCACCCAGATGTCAATCATCACTTCTGCCGTGAAGATCTTGAAAAGGCTGTTGATCCATCCATTCACATCGGTCTGTCTGGACAAATTATTGATCAGGTACTCGTTGAAGCCCGAACCCTCCCCCAAACACCCAAACCCCAACTATCCCCCTGCCAGATCCGCATCGAGTGATTGTGCCCATGTATCTTATCCTGAACACCTTGCATCTCAACCAGAGATGGATATAATGTTTCATTAACATAACCACAGCCATTTTTTTTATTGAGGAACCTCCCATGTTAAAATGCACCCTGACTCTGATTCTATTTTTTCTGTCTCTAATCCCCGCAACCCATTCGGTTGCCTGCGTTGGCCGAACCCTCTACATCGGCGCTCTCGAGTCAAACAATGACTCGTTAATGGCTGAGATGATCGCCCTGCTGATCACCGAAAGAACCGGCACCACCATCCAGATCCGCGCATTCAAGACCTCTGATGAATTGTACACCGCTTTAAAATCCGAAAAGGAATTAGAGCGAGTCGACATTATTGTTGAAGACACAATCCAAGCACTCGCAATTGCCAAGCAATCGGCAGGGGCCTCTCCTGACCAAGACTTCATCACTGTCAAAGATTATTACGAAAAAGCACTGAATGTAGTTTGGCTCAACCCCTTTGGGTATACCAAGAAAATTGCTCAGCCCTCCATCAGTGCGCCATTGCTCAGGCGGGACATTCTGACAAACTTCCCCTTGCTGCCAAGAGTCCTAAACAAGTTGGCTGGAGCTATCAATGACAAAGAGTTTCAAGAATTGACCAAGTCTGTCAACGCTGGAGACAAACCTAAAAATATCGCCAAAGAATTTCTCAAGAAACAAAAGTTCATCTAATTCATCTTGGTCAGATTAATCATCAACCTAAAGATGGTGGTGGGGCAATACTAGTCATTCAACTAGTTTATCCTATAAAAACATGTCCTGAACACGAGGGTGAATGAGCGATATGCACCACCCTATATTCCAGATAGTTGCTTAATTTTTTATTATAAAGGTCATCTCATCATGAAAAGGATTTTCACTGCCGCCTGCCTGCTCTTCCTGTTTACAGCCTGCACCTCCAACCCATCAGAGCAAAAGCATGCCGAGGCCAAGAAAGATCTCCCTACCTATAAAATCGGTTACATGATCTGCAACAGCGAGAATGAAACCAACGCCCGATTTCAACCCTTCACAGCATATTTAGGACAGCAGCTTAACGCCAACTTTGAGATGCAAGCCATTGATACGACCAATTTTCTTAAAGAACTTGACGGTCTTGATTTCACCCACACCAACTCATTACTCTATATCATCATGAACCGTTTTCATGGTGTTGAGATACTGGCTACCGAGAAAAAGGACTCCCTTGGCTCCCAGTCCCAAGGCGTGATCATTGCCAGAGCTGATAGCGACATTA
>VMSU01000021.1 GCA_013792005.1 Desulfobulbaceae bacterium | reverse complement strand
GGTGCTTCATCACCTCTCGCACCATGATTTTCAATTATTGTTTGTCGGTGGGCGGCGGCTGACAATCCTCTCTCGCTTGTTTCGGGCTAAGCCCATCGAACGACTCTTTCATGAGGCGTCGATCAACACCATTGCCTTTTATGGCCGGGACAATGGATAACTCCAGGCGTATTTTCATGCTCGATAAGGCGACGCTGATGCGTCGTCTGCAGACAACGGAACAGGGACTCTCTCTAACTCAGGTAGAACGGCGGCAACGGGAATTTGGTTCCAATGTGTTGGAACAGGCGGCGAAGAAAAACTATCTGCTCTCCTATCTTAGCCAGTACTGTCATTTTTTTGCACTGCTGCTGGAGGTGGCGGCGGGACTTGCTTTTGTCGCTGATCATTACGCACCTGGCGAAGGATCCGATATTTTGGCGTGGGCCATCTTGGGCGCGGTGATTATCACAGCCACCTTTACCTTCTGGCAGGAGTATCGGACGGATAAGGTTATGGCCGCGCTGCTGATGTTGATGCCGACTCTGGTCTCGGTGCGTCGTCAGGGAGAGGTTGTGAGTGTCGATTCCAAGGATTTGGTGCCGGGTGATGTCATGCTCCTTGAGGAGGGGGACAAGGTCGCGGCCGATGGGGTGCTAATTGAATCTAACTCGCTCTATCTTAACCTCTCGTCATTGAACGGAGAGTCTGCCCCTGCCCCCAGGAAATTAACTGCTGGGGAGGCGTTAAGGCAGCTTGATGCTCGTAATATGGTCTTTGCTGGCACCTCTGTGGTTACTGGCAGCGGCATTGCCTTGATTACCGGCACCGCCAATTCAACCGAATTCGGTAAGATAGCGAGTCTTACTAAAAACGTCCGAAAGCTACTGACTCCCATGCAGAGGGAGGTCATTCGCATTACCAGGATTATGACAGCCTTGGCTTTGCTCGTTGGCTGTGTTTTTTTTGGTTTGGGACTGTTTTTTGGCAAAGGGCTGCTGATGTCTTCCATTTTTGCCTTGTCGCTGATCGTGGCTAATGTGCCTGAAGGGCTGCTGCCAACCATTGCCCTATCGCTCTCCTTGGCCAGTCAACGGATGGCTCGTCGTCAGGCCCTGATCAAAAATCTTGATTCGGTAGAGACTCTGGGCAGTACCACCGTGATCTGTACCGATAAGACTGGCACTTTGACCCGCAACGAGATGACGGTCAAATGTCTGTGGCTTGCTGGGGGCGAAGAGGTTGCCGTTTCTGGTGAAGGGTATCGGGAACCTGGTGAATTTATGGTGCAGGGCGGAAACGACAGCACCTCATTGCGACTTGATGATTTACTCCAGGTAGGGAGATTGAACTGTCGGGCCAGTATTGATGACGACAGCTTGCGCGGTGATCCGACAGAATTGGCGCTGATTGCCGCTGCCAGTAAGCGGGGTCTTGATCTGCCTGGTCTTACTAAGATACACGAACACATCTTCACCAGTGATCGTAAAATGATGTCTACGGTCTACCAGGAGGAGAGCGGAGTTCGTCTTTTCTCTAAAGGGGCTCTTGAGGTGTTGCTGCGGCGTTGCGTCGCCTATTGCTCGGCAGACAACAGCAGGCAATTGCTTACTGATAAGGTCAGGCGGCAGGTCACCGATCAGGCGGATATCTTTGAGCAGCAGGCATATCGGGTGTTGGCGGTTGCTCGTGGCGAGGGAAAAGAGGAGAAGGAGCTGACGTTGCTTGGACTGGTGGCGATTATGGATCTGCCACGGGCGGAGGTCCCGGCTGCTGTTGCTATCTGCAAGCTGGCAGGGATCAGGATCATGATGATCACTGGAGATAATCCCCATACCGCCGCTGCCATAGCCGGTAAGATCGGTATGACTTATGATCGTTTGCTGACCGGGCCGGAACTCGAAAGAATGAGTGACGAGGACTTGGAGGAGATGCTGGAGCATCAGGACGTGCTCTTTGCCAGGATGGCGAGCAGTCAGAAACTTAGGATCGCCACGGCCCTTCAGAACAATGGGGAGGTTGTCGCCATGACCGGGGATGGGGTTAATGATGCCCCGGCTTTAAAAAAGGCAGATATCGGTATCGCCATGGGTCTTTCTGGCACCGAAGTGGCGAAGGAAGCGGCAGATATGGTGCTTTTGGACGATAATTTTTCCTCCATTGTCACCGCTATCGAGGAAGGTAGAACCGTATACTTCAACATCAAGAAATTCGTTACTTATATTCTTGCCTCGAATATCCCGGAGATTTTGCCCTATATCCTTCAGTTTTTCCTAAAGATTCCTCTGCCGCTGTCGGTAATCCAGATTCTGTCCATCGATCTCGGTTCGGACATCCTCCCAGGGCTTGCCTTGGGAAGTGAAAAACCGGAAAAGAACATCATGCTGAGGCCGCCGGTGGGCCGTTCTGAGAAAATTCTCGACTGGGAAGTGTTCAAGCGCGGCTATCTCTTTCTCGGAGTCATTGAGGGGACTGCCGCCATGGTCGCTTTTCTGGCTTTTCTCCATCTCCATGACTGGCACTATGGTGAACGTGTTTTGGCAGACCCGCTCCTCCATCGCCAGGCCATGACCATGACGTTGCTGGGGGCGGTGACTTGTCAGATTCTGAACGTCTGGACCATGCGCAGCTGGGAGTTTTCGTCTTTGAGCCTAGGGCTTTTTTCTAACCGGTTGTTGTTGGTGGCCATAGCGGCAGAGGGAGTATGGATCTGGATGATGCTCAATCTGGCTCCGGTACAGAAGGTGTTTAACACCGCTCATGTCCCGCTGAGCGAACTCTGGATTCTCCTGCCTTTTCCCATTCTGCTCTTCGTGAGCCACGAACTGTATAAGTGGCAGCGGCGGCGGGGAAGGGTGGCGGGGGTATAGGAAGCCTGATTACTTGGCCACAGCCGAGCCGGTAACGGTGATCACCACTTGCGATTCGCCGGCTTCAGCCGCGATTGGTGGTGGTGACGCAGCTTTCATGGCGATGGGGTCCCTCATCAGTCGTGGTTGAATGGGACTGTATTCTCGGTTGCCGATGGTGAGGTTGATCATAGTGATATCTTTTGCGCCGAGAGTGCCCGCTGCGATGTTGAGGGTGTCTCGCAGATCGGCAATGGCTTGTTCGAGTAGTTTTTTCTCTGTCGCCCTGCGCAGTTCAGGGGAAACGGAAAAGGAGAGATTGCGCACTTGAAAGGGTTGCATGTCACTGGCCAGGGCCAAGCCTGCATCGAATTTTTTGGTTTCCAGAGAGAGCTGGTAGGTTCCGTGGTGCCGGATAATGCGCTCTCTTTCGTACACCGGGTAAATGCTGAACCCCGAGGTCTTGACGGTGACGACGGAATTCTTAGTGGCCTTCCCCAGGGCGGTAGCCGCCTCGTGTTGCATGATTTCGTTGAGTTGGGACAGATTGGCGTTGTCTTTTTCAAAGACAAGGTCGATTGAGAGAAAATCGTTCTGCACTTGTGTCTGTGCGTTGCCTTCGGCCTGAATGATCGTGCCGTCGGAGGGGCTCTGCATGGCTGGGTCATGTGACCAGGCGGTGGAGAAGGGGGGCAGCAGCAAGATCGCAATGATGGCTAATGAAATTTTTCTCATATCCGCTGAAAATATAGCTAAGGAAGGCAGGTCTACCACGAATCGTGAATGTTCTTTCTTCCTTAAGTTAAAACTCAATTCATAATATTGTCAATCTTTGCCTGCAGCTCAGCGGCTAGGGCTTGGGCCTGACTGATTTCTTTGGGGGTGAAGCCCTTGGCAATCGAGTCCCTGTTTTTTGCGGCTCCCTCTTGCCCTTGGTTTGCGGCCAGGCTGGACCAGGCATAGGCTGTTATGTTATCGAAAGGAACTCCTTCACCATTGGCATACAAGGCTCCCAGATTAAATTGAGCTAGGGCGTATCCTTTTTCGGCGGCTTTGTGGTACCATTTCGCCGCCTCCTGGAAATTCTGGGGAACACCTTTGCCTTGGTCATGTCTTGAGCCTACCATGAACTGAGCATCTGTTTGGCCTTGTTCCGCGGCTCTCTTGAACCAGTTCATGGCCAGCTTGTCGTCCTGGCGGACTCCCATGCCTTTTGCGTATATGGATCCCAAGTTGAACTGGGCAGAGGAATTTCCTTGTTCTGCCGCTTTTATGAATAAGCTAAGGGCCCGGCTGTAGTCTTGAGGAACTCCTTTGCCTTGGGCATACATCACCCCTAAATCTGATTGAGCACGAGCGTGGCCACGACTGGCAGCCTCTCTTAGCCATTTCGCCGATTCCTGGTAGTTCAAAGGGACACCGTCGCCTTGGTCATATCTTAATCCTAAAAGGTACTGGGCTTCTGTCTGGCCGAGTTTAGCCGCCTTTTTGAACCAGGCAACGGCCTCTGTGTCGTTGCTGGGCACGCCAATTCCTTTGGCATACATGACTCCTAAATTAAATAGGGCCTCAGCGTAGCCTTGGTCTGCAGCCTTTTTGTACCAATAGACGGCATGTTTGGTGTTCTGGGGCACGCCGTTTCCTTGAGCGTACCTGACTCCGATATTGAATTGAGCCTCTGCATTTCCCTGTCCCGAGGCCTTTTTGAATAGGGCAAAGATCTCGTTGGTTGCATCGTTGTCGGAGTCCAGGCTTTCTTCGAGGACAAGAGCCTCAGGATCTTCTTCTGGTAGAAGATCGATAGTGGGTGTGGTCTCTGGCAGCGGCGCTTTTTCTGCTGTCGGTATTGATTCGATGGTCTGTTTGGTTTTTTGGGTTACATTGGTAATAGTCAACTCAGCATCGGCTTGAAGCGCATGGCCAAACACTGCCAATACCGTGAACAGCAGTAAGGTTAAGACCTTAATTGTCGTCTTGTGTCTGATTAATTCCATACGTTATCCTTGAGAATTGTTGATTCGTAACTGCTCATGTTGTCGGTTTACTGTTGATAGTTGACGGTGAGTGGTCTTGCTAATAGCTGAGCACACACTGACATCATGGATCATGCGATGATGTATGACTAACTTTGACAATCTCGCAAAAAGTCCGGGGATGGCTAAGCAAAAGGTGCGATATACAAGGCGCGGCCCTCTGTGTCAATGTAAGTGAGGCCATACATATGGTATGCCGAATGAGCAAATCCGCCACGCAACGCAGTAGATCGCACTTTTTGCGACGCCATCAACTTTGATTCCTTTAACCGTAAACCGATAACTGATTACCATTAACCAGAGTAGTTACTCGATATCCATGAATAAGCCAAAATTTTTTCTGGTGTAAACTGGAAAATAAAGTCGGTTTGATTTGAGCTAATCTGGTCGTGGGGCGTGGGGTAGAGAAAGGTCGATTGAAAAGGGGTAATAGGGATAAAGCTCAGCTTCATTAACTCGTGTCTGGTTCTACCGGACAAAACCAGGTGATTCGTGTTCGCGCCGATGAGACAAAGATCAGTCGCCACTATCTCTTGGTTGTTTTGCAGAGCCAATCAGTTCGGGAATACCTGAAGAGAAATGCTGTGGGCACTGCCGGAAGCATGCCCAAGATCAATCAGGGTATCGTTGAACGTGTTCCGATCCCCCTCCCACCCCTTGTCACGCAACAACAGATCGTCTCCGAGATAGAAGCTGAGCAAGCCCTCGTCAACGCCAACCGCGAATTGATCACCCGCTTTGAGAAAAAAATCCAGGTCCCCCTTGCGCGGGTCTGGGGTGAAGAAACAGGTCATGGCGAAAAGCAATGACAGACTCAACGCTTACGACCGGGAAACTCAAGTTCAAGACACTTCCGCAGGGAAAGACAATAGCTACCATGCAGCAGCTCCTAAGGCCTAAAAGCCCTAACACGACGATGAAAATACCTTCATGGTCTTGGGTTGAATGTGGTGCAGGATAATCTGAAACGATCTTTCCCTGTACAATGGGGCTGAAATCGTCTTTGAGGTGAACCAAGAGAGGACTGGTGGGCAAGGGCAAAAAGAAAAAGCTGTCAGACGGGCCGTCTAACAGAAAAAAGCAATAAAAAAGGCCTTCAAGAATTAACTTGAAGGCCTTAGTGTCACTATGTGGCGGGGCCGACCGGGCTCGAACCGGCGACCTCCGGCGTGACAGGCCGGCGTTCTAACCAACTGAACTACGACCCCGCAAAATGAGGTGTTACTTGTGGTGGGCGGTACAGGGATCGAACCTGTGACCCCCGGCTTGTAAGGCCGATGCTCTCCCAGCTGAGCTAACCGCCCGGTCATTTTGTAGGCGATTATTTAACAAGATGGCTTACCTAAGTCAAGACAATTCGATAAAAAACACACAAATTTTATATCATCATCAGTTGAAGAGCATAGGGGGGATCTTGAGGCCTAAATTCGCGCCTAATCTTATCAATTCCTGAGCAATTCTTAATTAATGGGGCACGTTGGGGTTTGTGCGGGAAGAGGTTGAGTTCCCTCCTGGTAGTATGATATCCGGACAAAATAAGGGGTCGGCGCAATCCTTGAACAGTACACACCCTTCTTCCAGGACAAGCGCCTTGGTCAGGACATCATCAACATGATCTACTAATTCAATCGTCAGACTTTTGAGGATTTTTGCCGGGACATCCTTGAGATTCCGTTCGTTATCCTTAGGGATCAGGACGTGCGAGATATTGCCGCGTCGAGCGGCAAGCAGTTTCTCTGTCAGGCCGCCAATGGGCAGAATCCGGCCTCGTAATGTTACCTCTCCGGTCATGGCCAGGTTTTTTCTTACCGGGACTTTAAGCAGGGCGGAGACAATTGATGTGGTCATGGTAATTCCTGCAGAAGGACCGTCTTTGGGAATTGCCCCTTCTGGCACATGGACGTGAATATCAAGCTTCTGGTAGAAGTCGGTAGCAATGCCCAGTCGGGCGGAGCGTGAGCGGACATAGCTCAACGCCGCCTGCGCCGACTCCTGCATCACGTCGCCCAGTTTGCCGGTAATGGTCAGTTTGCCGCTTCCTGGCATCAGCACGGTTTCGATCTGTAAAAGTTCACCGCCGACCTCGGTCCAGGCTAGTCCAGTGGATAAACCGACAGCGTCTTTGTCTTCTGCCAGGCCAAACCGGTACTTCGGCGTACCCAGATATTTGACAATTGCGGTGCCATTGACTTTGTAGGGCTTGGTCTGTTTGCTCTTGAGACGTTCGCGAGCGATCTTTCGATAGACGCTGGCAATGTTTCTTTCGAGATTTCTGACCCCGGCTTCTCGGGTATAATTGCGAACGATTTCCATGATGCTGTCAGGTGTGAAGATCACTTCACCGTCCTTGAAACCGTTGGCCAGCATTTGTTTGGGAACCAGGAAATCCTGGCCGATTAAGAGCTTATCCTCTTCAGTATAGCCGTCAAGCTTGATGATCTCCATCCGGTCTTGCAGTGGAGCCGGTATGGAGTGCAAACTGTTGGCTGTGGTGATGAAAAAGACGTCCGACAGGTCGTAGTCCAGATCGAGGTAGTGATCGTTGAATGTGCCGTTCTGTTCCGGGTCGAGGACCTCAAGGAGGGCAGAGGATGGGTCGCCACGAAAATCAGTGCTCATCTTGTCCACCTCATCCAGGCAGAAGACGGGATTGTTAACCTTGACCTTCTGGAGTGACTGAATGATCTTTCCGGGCATAGCCCCGATATAAGTTCGGCGATGGCCGCGAATTTCAGCTTCATCACGAACTCCGCCCAGTGACAGGCGAACAAATTTACGATTCATGGACCGGGCTACGGACTTGCATAACGAGGTCTTGCCGACTCCTGGAGGGCCAACCAGACAGAGGATGGGGCCTTTGATTTTTTTGACCTGGGCCTGTACTGCCAGGTACTCTAAGATCCGTTCTTTAGGTTTGGTCAAGCCAAAATGGTCTTCATTCATGACCTCTTCGGCCTTGACAATATCAAGTGTTGCGGCAGACTTCACCTTCCAGGGAAGGCTTAAGATGCAGTCAATATAATTTCGAACTACTGTCGCCTCCGCAGAGGATGGCGGCATCAATTTAAGTTTTTTCAGCTCCTGCATAGCCTTTTCGTTGGCGGCAGCGGAGAGTTTTTTCTTTTTGATCGCCTTTTCGAGGATATTCAGTTCGTCGGCAGCCTCTTCCTGACCATCACCGATCTCCTTTTTTATCACCTTGATCTGTTCGGAAAGGTAATAGTCCCGCTGGTTCTTCTCCATCTTCTTTTTGACTTTGGATCGGATATCGACTTCAAGGGACTCGATCTCTATTTCGCGCTGAATAATGCTGATAACCCTCTGGAATCGGTCTTCCAGGGTAACTGTCGCCAGGATCTGCTGTTTCTCGGTGGGGTGAAGCGGCAGGTGGGAGGAGAGAACATCAATGAACTTAGCGGGGTCCTCTATTTTCTCCAGCGAGGTGATTACCTCGGACGGAATTTTCTTATTCTTCTCGCCAAACTCTTTGAAAACGTGGTGCAGCTCACGGCGGTAGGCAATTGAGTGATATCCGGGAAGGCTTGATTCGATGATTGGCTCTGCCTGAACCATAAAGAATTGTTGGTTGGGGACGAATCCAATAATTCTTGCCCGCTGTTTTCCTTCGACCAGCGCCTTGATGGTCCCGTCCGGGAGTCTGAGCAACTGCAGGACATTGGCGATGGTGCCGATTGGATGGACGTCCTTTCCCTGTGGCTCGTCGATAGAAGAGTCAAGTTGGGTGGACAGGAAAATTTCTACCCGGTTGCTCATGGCGTGCTCTAATGCCTTGATGGACTTTCCTCGGCCAACAATCAGAGGGGCGACCATGTGCGGGAAGATGACAAGATCCCGCAACGGCATCATGGGGTAGAGTTTATGCTGTGGAGTGTTTTCTGTCATGTCAGGGGATTCGCTCACGCGGTTTTCTTTTCGTTCTCGTAGAGGACGACCGGATAGTCGCCATTGAGGATTACCTGCTCGCTGATCACGCACTCCCGGACGTTCTCTTGGGATGGGAGTTCAAACATGATTTCAAGCATCGCCTCTTCCATTACCGAGCGCAGTCCGCGAGCGCCTGATTTGCGTTTGACAGCCTCTTTAGCGATAGCTGTCAAGGCGCCTTCGGTAAAGCGTAATCGGATATGGTCGTAATCAAACAGTTTTTCGTACTGCTTGGTCAGGGCGTTTTTGGGTTCCCGTAAGATCTTGATCAGGTCGGCTTCATCAAGTTCGTTCATGGTCGCGATAACCGGCAACCGGCCGACGAATTCGGGGATCAAGCCGAAACGAAGGAGGTCTTCTGGTTGGACCATGGCCAGGATCTCACCCATTTTCTTTTTGGTTTCGCCCACAACCTTGGCGCCAAACCCCATGGATTTAGAACCGGTTCGATTCTTGATCACGCCATCCAGGCCAACAAAGGCCCCACCGCAGATGAAGAGAATATTGCTGGTGTCAATCCGCAGATACTCTTGCTGCGGGTGTTTTCGGCCACCCTTAGGAGGAATGGATGCGATTGTTCCTTCTATTATTTTGAGTAGCGCCTGCTGTACTCCTTCACCGGAGACATCCCGGGTGATGGAGGCAGAGTCACTTTTTTTGGCGATTTTGTCAATTTCGTCGATATAGATAATACCTCGGCAGGCCCTGTCGATATCCTGATCTGCAGCATGGAGCAGATTGACCAGGATATTTTCCACGTCCTCGCCAACATAGCCGGCCTCGGTCAGGGTGGTGGCATCGGCCATGCCAAAGGGCACGTTCAGGATTCTGGCCAGAGTTTGTGCCAGCAGGGTTTTGCCGCTGCCGGTGGGGCCGATGAGGATGATATTGCTCTTTTGCAGCTCAACGCCATTGTCGTCCTGCTGTTTGCTGCTGATCCTTTTGTAGTGGTTGTGCACAGCTACAGCCAATACCCGTTTCGCATGATCCTGACCGATGACGTAATCGTCAAGCTTGGCCTTGATATCCTTGGGCTTAAGCAGGTTGATGTCTGAGTCGATAGTGGCCATTGCCTGGCCTTTATCTTCCTGGACAATTTCGTTGCAGAGATCGATGCATTCGTCGCAGATGAAGACATCAGGGCCGGCGATCAGCTTTTTGACCTCCTCTTGCTTCTTTTCACAAAAGGAACAAACAATATGGTTGTTGTTGCGTTTAGCCATTATTCTCCCTCCGTATTCTGCCGTCTGGTCAGAACCTTATCGACCAAGCCGTAGGTCTTAGCTTCTGTGGCGCTCATGAAGAAGTCCCGTTCGGTGTCGCGTTGAATTCGGGTTACCTTCTGGCCGGTGTGATGGGCCAGGATCTTGTTCAAGTCTTGGCGCATCCGCAGGATTTCACGGGCATGGATATCAACATCGGTAGCCTGGCCTTGGAATCCGCCCATCGGTTGGTGAATCATGATCCGTGAGTTGGGAAGCACGTATCGTTTGCCCTTGGTCCCGGCAGCAAGCAGCACCGCGCCCATGCTGGCGGCTTGGCCCATGCACAGGGTGGCGATGTCGCACTTGACATAGTTCATGGTGTCATAAATCGCCATACCCGAGGTTACGATGCCGCCCGGTGAGTTGATATAGAAGGTGATATCCTTGTCCGGGTCTTCGGCTTCGAGAAACAAAAGTTGGGCAATGATGAGATTGGCGATGTCGTCGT
>VMSU01000020.1 GCA_013792005.1 Desulfobulbaceae bacterium | reverse complement strand
TGGCCAAGGGTCAGTATGAAGAAGCTATGCGGGTCATTATGGAGCGCAACCCTTTCCCCTTCTCCGTGGGTCGAATCTGCCCACGCTTCTGCGAAACCCGCTGCCGCCGCATCCTGGTTGACGAAGCAGTCTCGGTCAATCACCTGAAGCGCTTTGTCGCCGACTGGTGCATGACCAACAAGATCGACTTAAAAATTCCACGCCAAGCCGCAACCGGCAAAAAGGTTGCAATCATCGGAGGAGGGCCGTCGGGACTCACCGGCGCCTATTACCTTTCCCAGAACGGTCATGATGTTACGGTCTTCGAGGCCGCACCAAAACTTGGAGGCATGCTGCGTTACGGGGTACCGAAATACAAAATTCCCGACAACGTCCTGGACTACGAGATCAACACCATCCTGCACATGGGCATTTCAGTGTGCACCAAACAACGCTGGGGGACAGATTTCACCCTGCAGGATCTCCAAGATCGCGGTTTTGAAGCGATCCTCATCACCGTCGGCGCCGGCGTTGACGATCCGCTTAATATCCCCGGAGCCAACCTCCCCCAGGTGATTCCAGCCACCAAGATACTCCGTGATATTAATGAGGGTCACCCCGGCAACTACGGCAAACGGACCGCCGTGTTTGGCGGCAACAACATCGCCATGGAATCTGCCCGTTCTCTGCTACGCGCCGGAGTTGATGAGGTCACAGTCATCTACCCACGGGCTCAGACCGAAATGGCGGCCAACCAAAGAAGTATCCGCGAAGCAGAACGAGAGGGCGTACAGTTTCTGCTCATGGCCAAACAGGTGCAGATCACAGCATCGGTCGACGGTCTTGAAATAGAACTGATCCGAACCAAGCTCAGTGAACCAGACCAAAAAGGCATCCGCAGCCTGGAAGAAATTCCCGGCTCCACTATCCGACTCCATGTCGATACCGTTATTTCGGCTGTGGGCCAAGCGGCAAGCGCCGAAAAATTCAGCGGCGGCGCTCTGGAACAGACTCTGGAGATGACACCAAAAAACAACATCAAAGTCAACCCACGCACCTCCCTGACCAACCACCAGAATATTTATGCGTCCGGTGACGCTACCAGCGGTCCCCGTTCAGTCATCCAGGCCGTGGTTGGAGCCCGCCGCGCAGCCGAAAACATCCATAGCCAACTCACCGGCGTAGCTCGGGACGCCAACGAAAGCCGCTTCAACTTCACCCGCGGCAAGGGGTTTGACGATGTTGATCTCCGCAACTTCGACGGCATCCATATCAAGCTACGAGAAAAGATGCCTGATCGTCCTCCTGAAATCAGCGTCCAGGACTTCAACGAAGTCAGTCTCGGATTTTCAGAGCAAATGTCATTGACCGAATCAAAACGCTGCCTCTCCTGCGGCTGCACCGCCTTTGACCGTTGCGACCTCAAACGCATCGCCATCGACCTTGGCATAGATCCCAACAAGACGGGCATGGGCAACAAGCCGCTCTATGCCAAGGATATGAACCACCCGACTATCGTGGTCGATCTGAATAAATGTATTTATTGCCAGCGCTGCACGAACTCCTGTGAATACTCAGCCCTTGATCTTGCAACCACCAGCCTTGACGAAAAAGGCCAGGCCATGGGAATCACTCTGGCATTCAACGATAACTGCATTTCCTGCGGTAAGTGCATTGACCACTGCTCCACTGGTGCGCTCAATAAAAAAGACCAGATTGTCCCGGTCACCAATGAGAAGATCCGCGAGGTCCGCACGACCTGCCCTTACTGCGGCGCAGGGTGCCAGATCCTACTGCGAGTCAAAGGAAACACCATCCTTGATGTGGGAGCAGACCCTACCCTAGCTCCAAACTTCGGCGCACTCTGCGTCAAAGGCCGCTTCGGCTTCAATTTCGTCCACCACAAGGAGCGTTTGACTAAACCGCTCATCCGTCGAGGCGACCAACTCGTTGAGGCCTCCTGGGAAGAAGCCCTCAGCTACACAGCCAAACGGTTCTCTGACCTCAAAACAATGTACGGACCAGACTCCATTGCCGGTTTTTCATGTGCCCGGGCCACCAACGAAGAAAACTTTTTGATGCAAAAATTTATGCGCGCAGCGATCGGCACCAACAACATCGATCACTGCGCTCGACTCTGACACGCTCCCACGGTGGCCAGTCTGGCCATCACCTTCGGCAGCGGCGCGATGACCAACTCCCTTGCAGATACCCAAATAACCGACCTCTTCCTGATGATTGGCTCAAACCCTGATACCAGCCACCCGACCATCGGACTGCGCATCCATCAGGCGCTTGACCGAGGGGCCAAGCTCATCGTGGTCGATCCCCGCAAAACTAAACTGGCAGAACGGGCCGACCTCTGGCTGCGCATCCTGCCGGGCACAGACGTTGCCTTCTTAAATGGCGTCATGAACATCATCCTCAAAGAGGATCTCTGGGATAAAAAATTCGTCGAGGAACGGACCGAAGACTTTGACGAATTACAAAAGTTGATAGAGAAGTACACCCCGGCATATACCAGCGAACTTACCGGACTCTCAGAAGAGGATCTGCACCGGTGTGCCCGGATGTTTGCCGCACCAGGTCGTCACGCCATCTACCACGGCATGGGTATCACCCATTACACCACCGGAACCGACCGGGTAAAATCCATCGCCAACCTCTCCATGTTATGTGGCAAGGTCGGTGTCGAAGGTGGCGGTTGTAATCCTCTCCGCGGCCAAAACAACGTCCAAGGCGCCTGCGACATGGGCGCACTCTTCAATACCCTGCCGGGGTATGGCGGCCTCAGCAACGAAGAGCTATTCGACCAGTACGAGAAACTCTGGAAGGTTAAGTTGCCCCGGCGGCCCGGCAAGCCGGCCACCGAGGTATGGGAGAACATCTTCAAGGGCGATATCCGCGGGCTTTACGTCTTCGGCGAGGATCCTGCCTTAGCCGACGCTAATATCGGCCATGTGCAGGAGGCATTAAAAGAAGTCGATTTCCTGGTAGTGCAGGACATCTTCCTCACTGAGACAGCCAAGATGGCTGACGTAGTCCTGCCCGCTGCCTGTTTCGCTGAAAAAGATGGCACCTTCACATGTACTGAACGGCGGGTACAGCGGGTGCGCAAGGCAGTAGAGCCTCCGGGACAAGCAAAGCCTGATTGGCAGATTTTCTGCGAGCTTTCACAGAAAATGGGCTACGAGATGGGGTATGAATCCGCAGAGGAAGTTTTCGAAGAAATACGCAAGCTGCTGCCACAGTATGCCGGCATCACCTATGGACGAATTGATCAAGAGGGGCTTCAGTGGCCGGTGCCTACGGAAGATCATCCGGGAACCCCGGTGCTTCATACCGAAAAATTCACCCGCGGTCGAGGCCTATTCGTGCCGGAAGACTACATTCCACCACGAGAACCGGCCGATGAGACATACCCGATGCTGTTCACCACCGGTCGCGAATACTCCCGTTACAACTTCAGTTCCATGACCGGCAAAACCCCCGAGATCGACACCATCGCCCCGGAGTGCCTAGCCGAGGTCAATCCTACCGATGCCGAACGTATGGGTATCCGCCAAGGAAGTCGGATCAGAATCAGTTCTCGCCGCGGCTCAGTAGAGATGCGAACCACCATCACCGAGCGCAGTCAGGAGGGCACCATCTTCACTACCTATAACTATGCAGAGACCCCGGTTAATTTTCTTACCCTGGATGCCCTGGATCGCCTGTCAAGAACGCCGGAATACAAACTCTGCGCCATCAAGGTAGAAGTGTTAGAGGAATAATAACTCTGCTGGAAGGGATTTTGGCGGTTCAGGGTGAAGTAAAACGTTCATTAGCATACTTACAACTTTTTGGAGAAAACGATGTTAATTAAGGATTGGATGGTAACAGATGTCTTGACGGTTGATGAAAACACTTCACTGCTGCAAGTAGGCAAGATCATGAAAGAAAACAATATTCGAAAACTACCCGTAGTGTCCCATGGTAAATTATTAGGCATCATTACCGATCGTGATGCCAAGGACGCCTCGCCTTCCAAAACCACCTCACTTGATATTCACGAATTATATTATCTGTTATCAGAAATGAAGGTCAAGGATGTGATGACCAAGAATCCGATAACGATGAAAGAGAGCGACTCCTTAGAAAAAGCGGCCATGATCATGCTGGAAAATAAGATTTCTGGTATCCCGGTGCTTGACGACACAGGCCACTTGAGCGGAATTCTCAGCGAAACAGATGTATTATCGGGATTTATTCATGCCACCGGCATTAAACATGGTGCGATTCAATATGTCTTTACTCTTCCGGATACAGCAGGAGCAGTGACTGAAATTGTCAGGGTCCTTCGTGAAAACAATGCTCGAATTATTAGTATATTGACTTCATACGAAGATGCTGACGACAAAGGGATAAAACAGGTGGCAATACGGGTTACCCTGCCAAAAGAAGAGAACTCGGAAAAGCTTACTGACGTTCTGGCACAGAATTTCGTACTGGTCTTTCACGCCAAAGATGAACTCAATGACCTGCCAGTAAAGAGACTTTTGAAAAAATAGTGGTCCTATACAACAGACTTATCAAGCCATAAAGGTTTCACCCATTACGTAATCATGATGGCGTCGCAAAAAGTCCGATCTACTGCGTCCCCGTCCAACACCAGCGGGGATTGAACTGAATTGCGTGGCGGTTTTGCTCGTTCGGCATACCTTATGTATGGCCTCACTCACAGGTAAGCGAACGGAGTGAGACTCCGAAACACACCCCGCGCCTTGTATATCGCACCTTTCGGAGTTTCGCAGGCTCACTTACCTGCTTAGCCATCCCCGGACTTTTTGCGAG
>VMSU01000019.1 GCA_013792005.1 Desulfobulbaceae bacterium | reverse complement strand
TAGTTACTCCTCTCAATCAAATAGGTTGAGTTGTGGGGTGATGGTCTCGGGCATTGCCGCTGCAGCCTCGATACCGGACCAGGAGGTGATCAATTCATTGTAGGCGCGGGCGTCTTCGGCCCAGCCCTGACGTTCACACAGGGTGTAGAGACGATAGGCAAGCTGGCGGATGGCCTCGGTCTTGCCAGTAAGGACACCAAGGAGCGCCCCAGCAGCCGCTTCGCCGCTTTGTTTCAGCGCGCGGATTAACTGGTGCAGGGCCTCCCAGATTGGCAGACGGATGTCGGTGGTGGGATCCCAGTCGGTGGGATAGTCGGTCCATTTGCGTAGCTGGACCTTGCCTCCGCCGCTGAAAAGTACACCGGACTCATTCAGTCCGCTGACACTGGTCGACTTGGAGCGGGCCAGGACATCGGCCTCACCAAAATTACCTTCACTCCAACCGTGCTGCTCGAACCAGTGCAGGCAAAATTGGGAGTCGGCATCGAAATCGTCCTCAGCCAGGAAACGGTTGATGAGCTGGAGCGCTGTTTTGACGCCCATGGTCGAACCGTCTGCCTCCAGCACAGCAGCATATTTGGAGAAGACCGCCATTCCGGGACCAATGATAGCCTGGGAGAGATCCACCGGGGCCACCGGTGAGTGGTCACCCTCCGCGCCTCTAGTCATCTCGTCCAAGGCTTCGGGCAGGATGGCGTTCAACTCGCGCTGGAATTGGCGGCGAGAGATGGTGGCGGCGTCGGCTAATCGCTGACGACAGACGAGGACGATTGAGGAGGCCAAGGCGTTGGTGCCTTGGTTAATCTTTCGATTTTCACGCTCGGTGCGCATCGGCCAGGTACCGGTGAGGGCGAAGCCGGCATGCAACACAGCTTCGAGAAAGGTCTCCCAGCCGGTAGAGGCCGTGCCGACCTCCTTAGTTTCAGCCGCTTTGAAGGCGTAGTAAATGGTGACCGGAAAGGCTGGATGGGCAGAGTGTGCTAGAGTGTGGATGGCTCGGGTCATACCGTTCAAAAAAAAGACCTCAGCCTGATCTTTGCCACCATGGCGGTAGGGTGAAGCTACCAGTTCCTCGGCCTTGGGCACGGCCATTGTGGAGAACAAACTTGGAAATACCAGTTTCAGGGCACGGCGTAGCCAAACATAGAAAAAGTCAGAAAGGTCAGCATAACTGATATTGTCGTAATAAGGCGGATCGGTCGAAATAACCTTGTTAATTACTTGGGCGCTGATTGGCGGGGAAGCGGCATCAAGTTGTAAAGCACAACCAATGGCTCCAAGAGATGTATTATTTGATAAGAGTCCTGCGACTGTATTGTCTACCATGCTTTGAAATGACCCGCTTGGGCCTCCCAATGTGTTGGCTTCAGCATAATCCCAAGACATTGGGATGGCCTGTCGGCCAAAAGTGTCCCCTGGACATTCGACACCAATCTTGTAGGTGCACAACGTGCTGGCCCGGTTACTTGTCTTGCTTGCAGCGAAGGCCAAATAAACGGCCACCGCATCGGCATAAGCGGTGGGTCCGGTTCCGCCTTGATCAAGAGGAGCATCAGGGGATGACTGGGCCTGATCTAATAAAGCACACATGGCATCAGTCTTAACTTTTTCTCTGACCTCGACGACTAAATCGGAAAGGGTGGTCAGAGCTAGCAATTGGCGAGGGGTGAATAGGTCACCAAATTTATTGAGGCCGTAATTCAATGTCCAGAAGTTACGTGGATCATCAGGTAATGGCGTATCCGGGCGCCATTGTGGTTGTGCCTGGTGGGCGATAGCCTCTTGCTCTGCTGTTGGCGAGAGATAGACGCGGCTTCGCTGACCCTCAGCCACAATTGCCATTAGCCTTTGCCCCATCCGCCCGGCCACACCTTCTGCCTTGATATATTGTGGCTCAATAGCGGCATTCGATAGCAGGCAGCGGAAATTTGCGCCCCTTGACAGCTTTGTGCCAGCCTTCGCCGCCTCTGGTGGTGGTTCCACCTGCACTGTAAAGCGATAACTGTCTCCAGCGATGACAGGCTTAACATAGGCCTCTTTGCCCTCCTTGATGGAGAGGACAAAGGAGGATGCCAGTGGCACTTCAACATGGGAAAAGACCGGGTTGGGACTCTTCACCGTCCTCGCCCAAAGCCAGGCAATGACGGTCAGTTGCTTGCCGACCAGTGGCCGCAAGTCCTCCCGTTCGCTGGCCATGCTGGCTGTGACCTCGATTGTGGGATAGAGGTGGCCGATCCTCTTTTCCGCCTCTTTCAGTAACCAGTGTCCATAACGCCGAACATCCTCGGCCAGGCCTTTAGCCCCAGACCAGTCCTTGCCGGCCATGGAGGTCTGCCTACCCTCACCCGGCAGTAAAGGCCCTATAGGCGGCCGACCCGAGAACTTGGGGGGGATCTCAATCATCGCCTTGTTGATCAACACAGCCACCGGGTTTAAATCCGAGGCATAGGCCGCAAGCCCAAGACGCTGGGCCTCTAAAGGAATAGCCCCACCTCCAGCAAAGGGATCGTGCAGGCCGGGCAAGGTTTCGGGATCAAACAACTCTCCCGCCTGGGGATGGTCTATGTTCAACTCACAGACCTCCCGCCAAGAGCGGCGGATCTCGGCCCGAGCCTTATCGAGGACAATCTCGTTGTTGCTGTTCTCCCAAAGCACCATTTCCTCAATAATCTTAAACAACCGCTTCCTGCTTGCCGCCCATGAGGCCTTGAGGTTACCCGGTGGGATAGCACCTGGATTTTCAAGTTCCCACTTCCACGACGGGTCGTTAACCATTTGAGCAAAGATCACCGCCCGCGCAGCCGCTAATGGTCGTCTGGCCCACCACAGATGAAGCGTCGAAGGATGTCCACGGCGGATAGACTTTTCTCGGGCACAAGCAGCATTGATGGCATCGAGCGGTAAAGCGACTTCTATAAGCTTCTTGGGGGTCTTGATTGGCAAATGGTTACTCCTTTTTTTTCTTCTTGCGTGAGGGACGTGGCGGTGTCGTTTTTCTCAAGGTTTCAGCAGATGCGGAAAGCAAATCAAATTGAATGAGGTTCTCAACGATGTCGATTACAGCATTTAATTGATCACTTGAAGGATTGTGCATCCTATGAGCCGATGCATTTCCTGCCTCAACAGCAGCTTCGATGATTTCTTTACTCCGCGATGTGAGGTAATTTTGCTCGACCAACTCTTTGATACCTTCAGTAAAACCCAGTGAATCTTCGAGCTTACGGGCCATAAAGATATCTATTACCGTCCTCAGCCCCATCATGGCCAACCTTTTACTGTCGGTGTAAAGAGCTGCGTATATCTCGGCGAGCAAGGCTTGATAGTCGGGGTGTAATTCGTTGAACCATGTTGGATGTCTTCTCGCAACCCGAGGAGGGTAATAGACTTCCTCATTTCCTTCTTCCTCTGAATTCCAACTGATTTGCTTCAGACAGACATCTTCACAGCCACGGCACTCCAACATCGTGTAGGTTGTAAACCACGAAATTTCGTAACCATTGTAGGGATCAACTATTTCGGAATCTTCCTGCCGTCGCTCAAAGACAACGTCGTGTTTGGTCTTATGACCACACCGGTTGCAATGGGCACGAATAATTTTGATATCGTCAGTCTTGACGGGATGTGTCATAGATAATTCCCTGTTCGCCTCGGGCGATTTTCTTTAAAATTCTCTGTCAACGCCAATGCTCGGGCCGTTGCAGGACATAGCCGTCACCCCCGGTGACTTGTGCCGGTAGCTGACTTTGCCGTAATTTGGCCTCACCAATGGTGAAGGCTCCGTTCGCCGCCAAGGTCAACTGCTGGGAATGGCGCTTTGGCGGCAGGGCAATAACGACACGCTTGTCCGAGAACCGCTCCCTGACCCTTTGGACCGGGGTAGTGAGATCACTATCGCCTGAGACAATGAGGGCGGTATCATACCGATTGTCGAAGGCATCGACCAGCAGTTGGGCTGCTATATTGACATCGGTCATCTTTTCCTCGAAGGTGGGCCATATCGCTCCACACTTACGGCACTGTACTTTTTTCTGGAGATAATGGCCTTCATGGATGGTTATGGCAGGCAGAGTGGCCAAGGCATCCAGGTAAGTGGATTGCCGTTTGGAATCACTGCTGTTATTGCCAGCATCACGGATACGGGCTGTAAAATAGTGGACCGCGACCAAAACCTGGTCAGGTTTCAACAATGATTGGGTTAGTTTGACCAAGTCCAACCAGTAATATTTTCGCCAACCTCTCTCCCGAAGACCAAAATAGAGGTTGAATCCATCGATGTAGGCTATGACTCTTTGCATACCTTGGGGTGTTCCTTTTTCGCGCAACAAATTATCACAAACATCTTGACATCCCCTGATAAAGTTTGCATAGTTTAATCATAAACCCCGCCGGTGAGAGTATTGCCGGCCCGACGCCTCCGCAGAGCAATATGCTCCGCCGGGGGCGTTTCTTTTTTTGATCCCGGCAACGGGTCTTCTCATCCCACCGCCTTCCGTAACAATTCGCTCAGATCAAAGTTGATACTGCTCACTGCCCAATCAGGCTCCTGACTGAATGGCTCCCGGATATAGTATGGTCCATCGGTTAGGTCCCCATCCACCACCACAATAGCCAGAACGAACTTGTCTGCCTGATTGAGGCCATACAATACCTCATTGCGGCTGACTGTGATAGTTGTTTGGCCCTTGGCCCGGCCTTTGACCTCGATGTGACGGGCCTGGGGTTGCTTGGTGCCCTCCATGGGCGGGTATGAGGTCAGGTCCCAGCCGCATTTTTGGGCCGAGACATCAACCACCCGGCAGCCACGGGCCTCTTCAGTGCCGCGTACAGCGTTCATGGCGAGTTGCTCAATGCGCGCACGGGCAACGGGATCAGCACCGAACAACGTAGAGGCAGCATCGACAGCGGGGTCCCCTCGTAATTTTTTAATCAGACCTGCAGGGATGACCAAAGCGCCGCTTAGTGCCACAGGGGTAGCGGAGGTAACATGACGCATGGACTGAAGTTCCTTTTTGCGGCCCTCTAGCCTGGCTTCAAGATCGGTAAGGGTTCGCCGGACGTTGTCCATCTGCAGGCGCACATCCTTGCCTGCTGACTGATCCTCAGAGAGTCTGATGTAGCGGTCGGACCAGAAATCAATCTCCTTGGTCAGACGTTCATTGACCGCGTGCAGAGTCTTGTCCACCAGGGCGATACGGCGACCAGCAATTTCATCAAAATGTTCCGGCACCAGCGTTGAAGCGGCCAAGGCCAGGGCGCGTTGCTCAAGGCCTGAGGTCAACCAAGGCTGAGCCAGGACTTCATCAAGTAGAGGACGAGCCGTGGCTTGAATGGCTTCAAGGTCCAGGTGCGGTGCCCAACCGGCGAAAGAGGCCGAGCCATCGGGTAAGACGTGGACGAATTGCAGACGTTTTGATATGACCTGGCCGTCCCCAGATTTTATCTCGTGGGTAAGGAGAAAAAGTAAGGAGGGCTGCTCGCCATGGTCCGTCGGGTCGACAAGAATGGCACCCTGGCGGAGTAGATTGGCGTGTTGCTCCAGCACCACATCGGTCAGAGCCAGCATGAGCGGATGGCCGGGATGAATCATGCTGGCGAAGACCAGGCCTGGTCGCTCCACCGGGCGTACAGCATCCTTAGCAAAACAGACTCGCTCATAGCGCTTCAATACCGGAGCCAGGTCGCGGCGATTGCGGCCAGTGATCAACCGGTCCCGTTCACGGAGAACGCCAGGAACATGGGTGATTTCATAACGTTCCAACTCACGGGGATACATGGAACCGTTTAGCGAGTCAAAGGCCTTCATGAAAAAGGAGCGGACAAAGTACGGCTGGAGCCTCCTGGCCTCGGCCTTTTCCATCTCCTCTTTGACCTTAAAGAGTCGTTCCGGTCCGAGGGTCTCGTTGGCTAGGGCATTACGGTCGAGGATGCTCTTCAGATGATCATGGTCTAGGGCGTTTTCAATCTTGGTGCTCAACCGGGCGCGAACTTCGGGTTGATCGCCGTAACGGATGGCCTGCATAAGCAAGTCTTTGAGACTGGTCTCCTCAAAAACTTCGCCTAGGATGTCGAAGACGCGGCCCTTCAATGCCTGACTTTCGACTTCCAGTTTCTGCAGTAAGCGGTGAAAAACATCGCCTTCACGGGTCTCCTTGGCCACCAGGTTCCAGAGGTGGCAGACTTCCTGCTGACCGATACGGTGGATACGGCCAAAACGCTGTTCCAGACGGTTAGGGTTCCATGGTAGGTCGTAGTTGACCATCAAGTTAGCGTTCTGGAGGTTTACGCCTTCGCCCGCTGCGTCGGTAGCGACCAGTATCCGGATATCAGGATCAGAACGGAAAAGGGCTTGGGCCTTGCGGCGGTCGTCGCGGTGGGTGCCGCCATGGATGGTGACAATGCTCTGGTGGCTACCCAAGACACCGGAAATCTTCTCGTACAGGTAGTTTAAGGTGTCGCGGTGTTCGCTGAAGATGATGATCTTGCGCAGACGTCCCCCAGCATCGAACATCTGCGGTTCGTTTTGGAGGATACGGGAGAGTTCATCCCACTTACGATCCTGACCAGAGGCGACCAGGGTTTTGGCCTGCTGTTCGAGTCCGCGCAGGATGATGATTTCTTGCTCCAACTCGGCGATGGTCTGGGCCGTCGTCGCCCTATCAACCAGGGATTCCTCAAGCTGTTCCTGCTCGTCGGCATTCAGATCGTCGTCATCTTCAGGGAGGGTGTCGAGGATCTCGGCCAGGATCCGCTGGCCCCGGACGCTGACATTATCCTCGCGCAGGCGGCGTTCGAGGCGTTCCCGGCGTCGTTTGAGAGACTGGAAGATGGCCTCGGGACTGGAGGCCAGGCGGCGCTGAAGGGCCGTGAGGGCGAAACCTACCGAGCCCCTGCGTTGGCCGTCAAGTTGATCGGCCTTGCCCATTTCAGTCCGTACATAGCTGGTGACGGCCTCGTAGAGCGAGGCCTCAAGGTCAGAGAGTTGATAATTGACAGTGTAGGCCCGTCGTTCGGGGAAGAGTGGTGTGCCGTCAAACTTGACCAATTCCTCTTTGACCATCCGACGCATAAGGTCTGAGGTGTCCACCTTATGGACACCGTCGCGGAATTTGCCATAGAAACGGTCAGAATCGAGGAGCGAGAGAAAGAGTTGAAAATCCTCCTCCTTGCCGCTATGAGGGGTGGCGGTCATCAGCAGTAGATGGCGGGTTTGAGCACCAAGGTTCTCAGCCAATCGGAAGCGACCGGTCTTCTCCAGTTTATTGCCAAAGAAATGGGCTGCCAGTTTGTGGGCTTCGTCGAATACCACCAAGTCCCAGCCAGCGGCGCAGAGTTTATCCTGCAGGTCCTCATTGCGGGCCATCTGGTCTAAGCGGACAATAAGATGATCAAGATCTTCAAAGGGATTGCCGGATGGTGTGGCGGATTCCAACTCCTTTGAAAAGACGCGGAACTCCAGGCCAAACTTCTCAAACATCTCATCCCGCCATTGTTCCACCAAGCCACCAGGTGCGACAATGACGATACGACGGGCGTCGGCCCTCATGATCAATTCGCGGATGTAGAGGCCGGCCATGATGGTCTTGCCCGCGCCGGGATCATCGGCCAGGACGAAGCGCAGGGGTTGTTGGGGCAGCATGGACTCATAGACCGCTGTAATCTGATGCGGCAGCGGATCCACATTGGAGG
This sequence comes from Desulfobulbaceae bacterium, assembly GCA_013792005.1. NCBI lineage: Bacteria > Pseudomonadati > Thermodesulfobacteriota > Desulfobulbia > Desulfobulbales > Desulfobulbaceae > Desulfobulbaceae bacterium. Next base: position 528 of record VMSU01000019.1, on the reverse strand, counting down.
TGTGGACAGCCATCATCGGATCAAACAGAAAGGCGAGGTCAATACGTTTGGCCTCGACGGTGAGCTTGAAGGCCTCGCCATCGCCATCAAAGGACCAGGGCCGTTCGGCTGTGGCTATATCGATCGAGGTCTCGTCCCCTCGATTCAAGAGACGATCCTTGAGTGTGCCGTCCGGGGTCTTGTAGATGACCTGGACTGCGCCATCGGCGATAGGAACTACCGCAACAATGGTGGAGATGACCGAAGGTTCAATGCCGGTAAGCGCCAAACCTGGGGTGATGGATTCGAGGGTGATCATAGTGAGTCTTTGGCTAGGCTGACATCGGATAATAGTACCAAAGACACATTTTTAAATTGTGGTAGGTCGAGGCACATTGTTAGTTTCTTTCTTTTGCAGCAATAATTGGCTGGTGTTATTAGTGTTTTATTAGCAAGTATAGCCCGTTGGCGACTATATCCCGTAGTAAAATTTAATGTCAACCTGTTTCCTCCTAGTTCCCGCAATAATCCTGTTGCAATAATAGAAAC
>VMSU01000018.1 GCA_013792005.1 Desulfobulbaceae bacterium | reverse complement strand
TTTTATGCCCGCCAGTATTTTCCGACCTCTTCAGCTGTTCTGATCTCACTTACGCATTTTTTACCGGCACAGACAGCCCACACCGTAAAACAACCGTTCAAATCATGGGGGCAGATGGGGGCATTAAAGGTTTTGCCAAAATTTCACTTTCTCCCAAAATCAAAGAACTCATTGCCCATGAAGCAAATTGTATCGACTATGTTCAATCCCTTCGGTTGGAGAGTTGCTGCATCCCCAAAATGCTGCTATCCGCAGAAATTTCTGGGGCACAGATTCTGGTGACTAACACCGAAAAGACCCGATACTCCAAGTCGCCCACTGTATTCATGGCACTCCACAAGGGCTTTCTCTCCGAATTAATGTCAAAGAGTACCAAGGACAAAGAAACCTTGGCAGGCAGTCAGTTCCTCCTAGACATACGCAAACAGGCAGAACAATATTCCATTCGCCTACCAACTGGATGGAACACAAGATTTGCAGAGGCCTTCTCGAAGATTTCCAGCCTTGCTCCAACAATTAAGGCAGAGATAGTTTTCTGCCATGGTGACTTTACCCCGTGGAATACCTTCATGGTGAATAACCGACTCTATGTCTTCGATTGGGAGTATGCCCATAAGTCCTACCCCCCCGGTTATGACCTGATCCATTTCACCTTATCGCTTCCAGAATCGAAACGCCGACCCTCCAAAACAACCATCCGGCTGGTGCGAAAACTATTAACGGAGATGGGGCTTACTGAAAACGATGCCGAGGCAGATGTCCTTTTCCTTTGTTATTTGTGTGGACATTCCCTGCAATATATTGCACGGGAACCATACGAATGTGGCAAATTGGAAACTTGGGACGGGGAACCAGGAAAAGCGGATTTTATCGATACGATTATCAGATGGAAAACTGAATGAGCATACGCAAATATACTATTATTAACCTCGCCGGCTCAATCATCCCGATGTTTGTCACACTCGTCACGGTGCCTCTTTATCTGAAAACATTAGGTGATGTGCGCTATGGGGTACTCTCTCTTGTCTGGTTAATTTTGGGGTATTTCGGTTTTATGGAGATGGGACTAGGCAAGGCGACGGCAAATCATCTTGCACGACTCAGTGAGGCTTCAGACAAAGAGCGAGGAGTTGTTTTCTGGAGTGCATTTTCTGTCAATGCAGTTCTCGGAACGATAGCAGCAATTATTCTTTGGATCATTGGCTCTTTTCTTTTAACAAGAGTGCTAAAGATCCCAGCTGAATTCCAAGCTGAATCTCTCGCTGCTCTACCCTGGATGATTGCTACGCTTCCGCTCGCCTTGGTTTCTTCCGTTCTAAACGGCGCACTTGAGGGGAGAAACCGTTTTTTTACTGTCAACATTCTACAAATTGCAAGTACGATCGTCTTTCAGGTAGCGCCCCTCGTCATTGCATACATATATAGCCCAAGCCTTTCAGTCGTTATCCCCGCCGCAGTATTGTCCCGCGCATTCATGAACATTCCATTTCTGGTAGCCTGTTATTCATCGGTGCCATTAAGTCGACGGCCAAGATTTTCAAGAGAAGCTGTCAACTCATTACTTTCCTATGGTGGATGGGTTGCTGTAACAGGCATGATTGGTCCTTTGCTTGAAACTATCGACCGTTTTCTGATTGGTGCCATCCTAGGAGCACAAGCTGTTACCCACTACACCCTACCATATCAATTGGTTACCAAAGCGAGAGTTATACCCTCAAGCCTGTCACGAGCACTTTTTCCAAAATTCTCTGCTGCTCATCATGGGGATGCAAGTCATTTAGCCGAAGATTCATTTAGATTACTTGTGATGATTATGACGCCAATTATTATATTAGGAATTGTTCTCCTGAAACCATTCATGATTATCTGGGTTGGTAAAGATATAGCGACAATAGCGTCCCCTCTAGGAGAAATATTTCTCTTCGGAATATGGGCTAACAGCTTAGCATACATACCATATTCTTTACTGCAGGGTACGGGGCGGCCTGACATTGTTGCAAAATTTCACACTCTGGAAATTGGTCCATTCCTGGCCCTTCTATGGGTATCGATACACTTCTTTGGTCTCTATGGTGCTGCTTGGGCATGGACTTTCCGAGTACTTACTGACTTCATTTTCCTTTTTCGATATTCTAGCATGCCGAATAGTTCAATGAAAACTATGATTATTCCTGCTGTAATGATTATCAGCGCTATTATCAGTTTACATAATGTCGCAAACAATATTTGGCCCTGGCATGCTGCAATAGGGGCATTTTTTGTTATTTGGGTCGGACTTTGGCTCATAAGATTGTATAAGGGGAGTCCGTTATCTAAGTTGTTCTATAAACATAAAACTGCTTCATCTTAATAGGAGTTATATATGATGAGTCTAACTCCTGTAGAACACAGTAATACTTCTGCAAATTACTATCAAAATCGGCGTGAAAATATTGCCCAATTTATCAGTAAAGGAAATAATCGCATTTTAGATATTGGTTGCGGAGCCGGAAATTTTGGATCCTTTCTAAAACAGAATAATTATGCATCAGAGGTTATAGGAATCGAAATTGACCGCACAGCGGCAGATGAAGCTTTAACAAAGCTGGATCAAGTACACTGTGCAGACCTTAACCGCACCAGGATTTCGGAACTGCTCATCCCCCCCACCAATTCCTTCGATTTTGTCGTATGCGCAGATGTATTGGAGCATCTTATTGATCCATGGCAGACTCTTTATGATTTATCTACACACTTGACGCCAACTGGGAAATTAGTTGCTTCCATTCCGAATGTACGTCATTGGACTGTGTGGCTTCCGTTAATAATGAATGGGAAATGGAATTACGTTGATGCCGGCATTATGGATCGAACTCACCTTAGATTTTTTACGAAAATTTCTATCCAAGAATTATTTACAACTGCCGGGCTAGATATTATTGAATTGCGTCCGTTAATCGGTGGTAAGTGGAAATTGGTTGATCAATTTTCACTACAGTTGCTGAGAGATTTTATAACTGTCCAATGGGTCATTGTTGGCACGCACAAAGCAACGAGTATTTAACTAATGAAAAATCATCACGTTGCCGTAGTAATCCTCAACTACAACAGTGAAAAGGATTTGCAAATTTGTGCAGAGCAAATCTCCAAACAGGAGGGAGTCCATCTCTCCACCATTTTGGTAGATAACGCATCGCGAACAGATTCTCTGCAAGCAATTAAATCATGGCTCATTGACTGGCGCCCAGATGCGGTGAGTGGACCCGAGAATGAAGTACAATCGTGGGTGCGACAGCATCAGGGGGAGAGCAGGAAAAACAATACTGTCTACCTAATCGAAAATCATGAAAATCGTGGATATTCAGCGGGGAACAATATTGGCATTCGTCTGGCGAACACACTAGGTGCCAATGCAGTCCTTATTGCCAATCCAGACATGAGGATAGTTGACAGAAACTATCTAAGGGAATTGACCGTTAACATGTTCTCTGATCCGCATTGTTATGTCGCTGGCTCGCGTATTCTTAGTCAAGATGGTGTTGATCAAAACCCCTTGCGGGAGGCCAGTTTTTTAGAAGAATTTTTCTGGCCGCGATGTTTGTTTCGGCGTTTTGGGGTGCAAAAGTCATACGTGATTCCCTGCCCAATTGATAAATCAAGTGTCGCTCCGAAAGTATCTGGGTGCTGCCTAATGTTGCGAATGGATTTCCTCCGAGATATTGGCTTCCTTGATGAAGGAGTCTTTCTTTACTGTGAGGAGCCGATTCTTGTGTCAATGGTTCATAGGAAAAATGGAAAAATTCTATATGTACCATCTGCCATAGCCATCCACGCTCATGTCAAGAGTGAAAAAGGTGATAGCACGAAACGTATGCTGCAATTCATTAGAAGTAGAAAGTATTATCTTTACACCTATGCCGGGTATCAAAAATGGCAGCTTTGGTTGCTTTCAATATCCTATAAGACACTCGCTCTTTATAGTATTTCAAAGGGACTTATCACAAGAGCAAAAACACACCTACTTGTATTGAGAAAATTTACCAGTAAAATACCTTGATAGCTTAATAGTATTTAGAGTTATTAAATTTCATTTCGAAATTTGGCCATTTTCTGGTTGCACCAAACAAAACAGATTCCGCCCCAACAGGAGAATTACCGACTTACCATTTTCCCTCCATTCAATTGAAGGGTTGTACAGTTTACAAGCCCGACAACTTATCGGTAAACTAATCGCATGAACCAGTAATGGATATTCCTGTCTCGTCAGCTTTTAGGCAATATTAAATCAATACAGACGTTTTTTAGTGGAGTTTATCAACATGCTTGAAGGATTAACGTCAGCAGTAGTTATTTTACTGTTATTATTTATGTTTCGTTCAAAAATATACACTATTTTCTTTGTAGCGTTACTAACTACAGAGTTTTATTATATCCTAATCGGTGGAGGCATCGCTCGTATTTATCATCTTCTTGTTATCTTTGTATTGTTGTCTCTATGTAGGTTTCTTCCTCGTCTATTTTCCTCACGAATTTTCCTATCCCTCTCTTTTTTTTGATCGTAAATTTAATTGCAGCATTGTTCTCTGATACACCAACAGAGGCAATGACAAGCTTACTTTTATTAGCTGCGAACATGGGCATTGCTATGGCGACAGCGCTTATTTTGATAAGTGGAACAATTAACATCCAATCATTAAAACGGCTCATCTTCACAGTAACAGTTATTAGTGTAGCCTGGGGGCTTGTTCAAGCAATCACTTTTCACTTTAGCGGAATTATTCTTGCGCTTTCAGATGCTCAGGTTTCACAGATAATCGGTGGTTTTGGTCCAGGATTTCGTACTGAAGCAAACACTTTTGCAAAATATTTAAACTTCTCTTTTTTTCTGTTTTTACCAACCCTTATCAAGGGTAAATTATGTAAAAAAAATTCATTAATTCTCTCAGTTATGATTGTCGGAATTTTGTTAACCTTTACTCGCTCTGCTATTTACGGCATGGGAGCCACTTTAAGTTTTATTTTCATTTGGTATATATTCAAAAGTCGTGGCACACTAATTACACGTAAGTTTTTAGTGCTTTTTCTATGCGGGGGAATTTCAATATATATTTTTACTGGATTCGTGGGTAACATAAATCCATATGCGTTTTACAAAATTCAAAATTTTTTCAATAAAGAAGAAATTTTAGAAGGAGGTTCGAGCCAGTTCCGGTTGATGTCTCAAAAGCGTTTGATTGATGCCTTTTTGGCAAGTGATAAATCCATCATTATTGGAACTGGTTGGGGACAAGTTAGATATATTTATGGTGGTAAGATTTGGCAAGCAGGAGGAGGTGAGCTTATTACCACACTTACATACGGAGGATTATTCGCTGGCTTAGCATATCTTCTTTATCTGTTCACTTCATTTACAGCCGCTTATAAAATGGCCCAATTACATCGGAATCAAGAAGATGGACTAACATACGAAGGAGTTGCATTCGCGGTTCTCAATTCTTTTGTTACCGGCCAAATCAACGGAGCCTTGATCGCACCAGAATATTGGTTATTGATAGGTATGGCAATGCACTTAAGTGTGATGCCTCGTTCAACGCCCCCTCAGCGCAAGTTATTTTTTGGAAATGCAGTGTATAAAAAAACATGAAAGTACTCCACTTTATCCTCGGCAAAGCCAACAAAGACAGAGCCAATGGCGTAAACCAGGTTATTGCTGGTTTGGCAAAATACACTGCACGGTACGGTGTAGATGTTCGAGTAATTGGTAAGGCTGGGTCTGTTAAGAAAGAAGGAGAGCTTATCCAACGAGATGGTTTTACAATACAAGCTTTTTCTCAGTTGGGTTTGCAGTTGAGTAAAGCTGTTGATGAAGCAATCGTATGGGCTGATGTTGTTCATCTCCATGGTGTTTTTAGCCCATGGAATCTGTGGGTCGCAAAAAAATGCAACCAGTTACAAAAACCTTATGTTGTGACACTCCACAATGGTTTAGCACTGGATCGTCAAACAAGCACAACCACAAAAATAAAAAAATCGCTATACCATTGGCTACTACAACGTCAACATCTTGAAAAATCCGCAGGCATTCATATGTTGACCGAGGAGGAGACAACTGAAGCACTATCATGGTTCTCGCCTCGGCATCAATTTTACATCCCTAACGGCATTGACCTTGATGATTACCCCACACTTCTCCCTCACAATCATTCCCAAGTCGATGAGATTAAAATCGGCTATTTGGGAAGAGTTTCCCCAGAGAAAAATCTAGATTCACTCTGTAAAGCAATTTCATTAATGCGAAATAATAACAATAAACTGCGACTGCAGATCGCCGGTCCTGAATCGCCCTATCTCAAAAAACTGTTAACAGATTATGATGATAAGGGAGTTGAATGGGTTGGACCGAAATATGGTGCCGACAAGATAGCCTTTCTTCGCGACATTGACTTATTTGTTCATCCTTCACTATGCGACGTATTTTCAATTGCGGCAATGGAGGCACTGGCCATCGGAACGCCACTGCTGATTACCCGCACAGCTAAGGCAAGTTATTTCTACGACCGACAAGCATTTTTCATGTGTGAACCGACTCCTTACGGATTAAGTCGAGGGTTAGAAAGAGCGCTACAACAACAAACTGAGTGGTCACAGTATATCTTGCGGGGCCGTGAACTAATCGAGAACCAACTCAACTGGTCAATTGCAGCTGTTAATCTAATCAAGGAGTATGACCTTATTCGACAAAGGGTAGCAAATGAAAGCTGAAATCGAAGCATTCATTACCCAAGCCCTCACACCAACAATATCATTTCTCTTCTTACGAGGAAACGATACCCAAACTCGTTCAGAAGGTGATCTTGATATTCTGGTCTCCAACACCCAAATAGTGTTGGCCTGCCAACTTCTTGCTGAGAGAGCCCACAAAAATGGATGGTATGTACTTTTTTTTCGAAACATAGGCTATTGTGCCCAGGTTGTCCTGAGCCGGCCTGCACCAGACGGGGAAGTACATTCTGTCAAGGTTGATTTCATTGCGGGCCTTGAGTGGTATAATGCAGGCAGTGGTGATCTAACAACCCGCCTCTTTAAAGATTTTCTTTCAGAGGCAGATACAGAAAAGGTGCGCAATTCAATTGCCGCCGCTGTCACTTTTTTTCAGAAATGTATGGCTCTTGGCCGACTTTCTGACAGAGACATGGCCCGCGTTACTCAGGGTGGGGCTACGCCCAAACTATTACTC
>VMSU01000017.1 GCA_013792005.1 Desulfobulbaceae bacterium | reverse complement strand
GGTAAAATAGCTGCAATGTCACTTGTCCTGCAGTTTTTTCCGGCAACGCCCCACTCTTCCTTAAGTATAAATTAAAACCGGTACGCAGGTATGTCGATGTGGTTAATTGTCGCAAGGGTCAGTAGGACTGCGCCATGACGAGGGAATGAGTCAACCCGGAGGAATTGATGATGATCGAAGAGCTGATTTGTTATTGTTTTCAGTACACGGCTACGGATATCCGAGAGGATGTGTTGATTCATGGCAGGTCAACGATTATTGAGCGAATCGCTGCTGAAAAGAGGGGTGGCTCGTGTCAGTGCGTGGCTAAGAATCCTAAGGGCCGTTGATGCCTAGCCGATGTCCGCCAGGTGGTGGACGCGGTGAGCCGGAACGGGGTTGGGTAGGGGATTGTGGACAATTTACTTTTTTGATCGTCGGGACTAGTTTTTTTGATGGGTGAGTCTGAGATTCAAGTCCGTTGTTCTTTGACTATTCGGCCGTCATGGACTTGGAAGATGCGGTCAAATCCTTCCACCATCCGGTGGTCGTGGGTGACGACCAGGATAGCCGATTGGTTTTCTTCTGCGATTTGTTTTAACAGCGCCATGACATTTTTGCCGTTTTCGGTATCAAGGGCTGCTGTTGGTTCGTCGGCCAAGATTACCTTGGGGCGATTGGCCAAGGCCCGGGCGATGGCCACCCGTTGTGCTTCTCCCCCGGATAGGGCCTTGGGGAAGTTATGCAGGCGGTGCCCGAGATTGAGCGTGTTCAAGAGTTCAACGGCGCGGCATCTGGCCTCCGCTTTTGGTTGGTGGTTGATCTCCAAGGCCAGCATCACATTATCCACAGCGCTCAAAAACGGGATCAGATTGTGGGCCTGGAAGATAAAGCCCAGCTTTTCCCGGCGGATGCGTTTAAGGTCCAGTCCTGGCAGCCAGCCGTCGTCGGCGATGGTCACCCCGTCGAGAATCACTGTGCCGTGGGTTGGTTCGTTGATTAGGCCGATGGCAGTGAGGAGGGTGGTCTTACCCGATCCGGAGGGACCCAGAATGGCAACGAGTTCACCTGGCTTGATCTGAAAGGATGCGTCGCTTAGGGCGGTGACGGCCGTTTCTCCTTGGCCATAAATCTTGGTCAATCCTTCTACTTCCACAGCATACATGAATTATCCTCCCAGCGCTTCCGCCGGATCGACCCGCAGTGCCTTGCGGATACCTACCAGGCTTGAGATGGTGCAGATCATGATCACCAAGACAAAGAGGATTTTGAGGTCGAAGGCGACCAGCACGATTCGGCGAGGGAAGGTGTCTTTGGTGAGGGAGAGCAGGGTGAAGCCGATGGCATAAGCAATACCGCCCATCAATAACGACTGCTGGAGGATCATGCCGATGATTACCCGGTTTTGGGAACCGATCAGCTTCAGAGTGGCGATAACTCTGATCTTGTCGAGGGTCGAGGTGTAGATGATCAGCGAGATGATGACTCCGGAGATGACGAGTAGGATGATCCGGAACATCCCCAGCTGCATCCTGGCCTTCTCAATCATGCCCTTGGACAAAATCTCGGTTTGTTGGGCCTTGGACAGGGCTCGGAGGTGGTTCCAGCGACCGATCCGTTGCTGCACTTCGTTTAAGTCGGTCCCCGGCGCCAAGCGCGCTACCACGGCATTGACGATATGGGTCGATTGGGTGAGGGCTGCGATGTTTTCCTTTAGAAACTTGGCCAGGGCCGGGGTTATGGTCTGCATAGTGTCAACCTGGGCATCGATTCTGGCTCGTTCGTTGCGGATGGCGTTGTTGTCTTTCTTGAATTGAATTTGCTGGGCGTCGGCCAGGGAGACGTAGGCCACCGGATCGCCGCTTGAGGAGACGGTCTTGCCGGTAATGCCAACCACGGTGTAGTCGTGCTGGCCGAGACGGACGGTGTCGCCCAGTGCCATTTTCATCCCTTGGGCAACGACCATTTCGTAGTGTTTTTGGCGAATGGGGCGGCCTGACACGATCGACGACGGGCCACCAAGGCCATTAAGGTCATAGCCAATCAGGAAAAAACGGAAGGGTTTCTCGTGGCGCTGAATCTGGATGGTCTGGAAGGAGAGGGCTGATGCTTGCGCCACCCCAGGGACTCCGGCAATCCGGTATTTGTGGTCTTCCGGGATGCGCGAACTTTCGGCAAACGGCCCGTTGGTGTCTTGTTGCACCACCCAGAGGTCGGCGTTGGTTTCGTTAAGGATTGCCAAGGCGTCGGCGATCAGGCCACGATAGATCCCGCTCATGCTCATGACTACCCCCAGTAACAGCCCCAAGCCGAAGGAGGTGAGGATGAAACGGCCCCGATGATAATTAATATCCCGGATCGCCAGATTCATTGGCTGCGCACCTTCATGCCGTCTTTGAATTTGGCCATTTCAGCCGGAGGGGCCAAGGCCACCTGGTCGCCATGTGTAAGGCCTGAAATGATTTCAGTAAAGCCTTGGCGATCTTCGATTCCGGTCTGGACCTTGGTAAATTGTAACTCATCTTGGGATATGCGCCAGACACCTCGATCATTTGCTCTTGAAATCAGCGCTGTTGCCCGTAGGGATGGCACGCCATCCTTTCTTTCCGCCAGAATCAGGACATCGGCCTGTTCTCCCAGTCTGTAAGAGGCAAGGGGTGGGGTGAAGGCCACATTTACTTCCAACTCCTCAGTAACTCGGTCACTTTGTCGCCCCAGGCGGACCACTTCGCCGGGCCGGGAGGTGTTCTGGTCTGAGCGCAGGGTGATGGCCGCTTTTTTACCCACGGCCACTCCGCCGAGTAGGGCCTCGTCGACATTGGCCTTGACCCAGATCATCTGTGGGTCCGCCATGGTGAATATTGGCAGGCCCAGAGTTACCGTGGCCCCTTGTTCAAGGTTGCGGGAGATGATTACGCCATCCTGGGGGGCGAAAATTCTGGTATCTGCTAACCTGCTGCGGGAGAGGTCAAGACTTGCTTGGTTGAGCTGTTCTTCCATGTGGATCACCTGGAGGGCCGCCTTTGATCGGGCCACCTCCTCCAGGGCTACTGCGGATGCGGTCTGGTACTGTTCGAACTCTAGATGCGCGATCAGATCCTTATTGGCCAGGTCGGCAAAACGTTGGGCGTTTTTTTCTGCGAGAGTCAGTGTTGCTTGGGCCTTGCGAAGAGTGGTCTCTTCGACGGCGCGTGTGGCCTCCGCCTTGTTCAGCGCAGCTTGGGCCTGCCGCTCTTGCTGGATAAAATCGGTGTCTTCCAAACGGGTGAGGAGTTGGCCCTTGGTTACCTGGTCTCCTTGGTCGGCGAAGATCTCAATGATTCGACCTGTAATTTTACTCGAGATCGCAAGCATGACTTTGGCCTCCACCGTCCCATTGCCATACACCTGGGCTGTCAGATCTCGTGCCACTACGGTGTCTATTTCAATGCGGGGAGGGGTCAGAATCTTGGTCTTGATTACAAACACGGCGCCGATGAGGATAACGGACCACAGCAGCCAGGGCTGGATTCGCTTAAGAGTCTTTCCTCGCTCCATCTTTTTCTCCTTGTCTGCTGATATGAGTGTTACTTAAGGTCTTGAGGTGTCTTGCTGGTGGTCAGTCAGCTAAATTTTTCGTTTCAGGTCCAGCAGTGGGGTCTGGTTAATTACGTCAACACCGTGCACCGTCAGGTTGCGGCCATTGATGGCTGTTACTTTCAGCTCCGAGACGGCAATCGGGTTGGGCCGCATGGGGCTGCGGGTGGCAAAGACCCCGAAGAGACCACGGCTCTTGTCCCCGCGGGGATAGACCTGGAGGATATCGCGTTTGGCCTGGTCCAGCCAGAAGAGGGCAACTATGGTATGACCTGCTTCGATCCCTTTGAGGCCATTCTCAAATTCAGCGAAGATTTCCAGGGTGCCGGAATGAGTTGATTCGTCGTAATTCTTGGGGGCTTGCGACGGATCGAGAAGGTCGCAGTGCATCAGGCCGATGGGAGTCAGGGTCAATGTCATGGGGTCTTGGTTGGATGCTGGTTGGTCGGCAGATATCGGCAGCGGTCAAGGGAGGGGAGCTTGTCTTTCAGCTCTTGAATCTGGGAGTCAGTGGTCAGCCAGTGGTCCAGGTGGGTCAGCATCTCTCGGGCATAGTCGGAATCAGTTTCCCGACAAAGGCGGTAGTTGGTCCAGGCGCCATCCTTGCGAAAGGTCACCAAGCCGGCCTCATCTAGAATGCGGAGGTGTTTTGATACGGTTGGCTGGGACAGTCCCAGCAGGGCTGTTAACTCGCAGACGCACAACTCTCCTTGGCCCAGGAGTTTAATGATCTTAACCCTGCCAGGGTCGGACAGGGCTTTCATCACTCGAAGAAATAATCGCATCAGTGTCTCATTAAATTACCTGATTAGCGCTAATCTTCCGCAAGCCGTCACCCCGGCATGCTTTTAGCCGGGGTCCAGTGAAGACGACAGATTGGATTCCGGCTAACGACATGCCGGAATGACGATGATTTCGTGCTGTGTTACATCGCCAAGGCGACTATTGCCAATGATGCACATAGTGCTCGAAACACTCTACTGCGGAAGATTAGCGCTAATCAGCTTAAATTATATATTGCCATGTGACTATATGTAATTGATGCGATTCCTCCTGTCAAAGAGAAAATTGGAAAGAAGCATCTGGTGTTATGGGGGTCATGCAAGGCGTGTCTGGAGGTTGGATATTATTTCTTTATTTTGAGATCAAGTGGTTAATTGCTACATCTAGGGTGACTATTCAAAGTAACGGTAGTCAGTTGTCGGTTTACGGTTAAGAGAATCATAGTAAGTCATGATTCATCGCATGATGCATGATTTCTTCTGTGTGCTCAGCCTTTTGGGGAGGATCACTCATCGTTAACTGGTAACCGTAAACCGTAAACCGATAACCTAGGCAGTTAGCATCTAGGTGGTATTGTTTTGGTATTTTAATGAATATTTAGTAACTATCCACCTTCTGACCCAGAAAGGTGCCGAAGCCCAGAACCGTAACTGTTCAGCAGTGCCGCAGATGCTAGGCATCGGCCTGCGATGTGTGCTTTTCGCACATGAGCAGGCCGATAACAACGCAGATGTGGC
>VMSU01000016.1 GCA_013792005.1 Desulfobulbaceae bacterium | reverse complement strand
GGGTTACTGGATATAACCCTGTTCTGCCAGATAGAGCAAGATCTCCTGGGCTCCTTCGACGGGGGTGATTTGACTGGTGTCGATGATCAGATCGGGGTGGGCTGGAGGGATGTAGGGATCGGAAACACCGGTAACTCCCTTGACTTTACCGGCCCGGGCTTTGGCGTAGAGGCCTTTACGGTCGCGCTGTTCGCAGACTTCGATGGGAGTTGAGACGTGCACTTCGATGTACCCCCCATGTCTGCTGATCAACTCCCGGTTGGCTTGGCGTGATTCCTCGTAGGGGGCGATCGGTGCACAGATGGCGATACCGCCATTTTTGGTAATTTCGCTGGCGACAAAGCCGATGCGGGTGATGTTAAGGTTGCGGTGCTCTTTCGAGAAGTTGAGTTCCGAAGAGAGGTTCTTCCGGACGATATCACCGTCCAGCAGGGTGACCGGGCGAACACGCATCTCCATGAATTTGACCATCAGCACTTTGGCCAGGGTTGATTTGCCTGAGCCTGAAAGTCCGGTGAGGAAGACGGTAAATCCTTGTTTGGAGCGGGGAGGGAAGGCGCGTCGTAACTCAGTGACCACCTCGGGGTACGAGAACCATTCCGGAATAGGGAGGTCCTCTTCAAGGCGTCGCTTCAGTTCGGCCGAGGAGATGGTCTTGATGTCCATCTCTGATGATGCCTGTTCTTTTGGGAGGTACTGCGCCTTGTCTTCGACGTAGACCATCTCCTTGAGTGGCACCATAACGATGCCGGTCTCTTCCTCATATTCCCGGACCAACTGCTGGGCGGCATGAGCAGGGTAGAACAGAGCGTTTCCTCTCTGTTGAGCAAAGGGGTCACCATGGTCATCGGCCACCAGGAAATGACTGCAGCCGAAATTTTTCTTGATGATGGCCTGCCACAAAGCTTCCCTGGGTCCGGCCCAGCGGTACGCCATGGCGATGAGGTTGAGCATGGCCATGTTGCCCGGAAATTTCTTGATAATTTCCTCGTAGCAGCGGACGTGAGTGTAGTGGTCGATATTACCGGGGTGATCGAGGCCGACTACCGGCTGAAGTAGGATGGTTGTCCCGATTTCGCGGGCGGCGTGCAGGACCATCTCCCGGTGGGCGCAATGGAGGTATTCGTCGGTGTGGAAGCCCATGACCCGTCGCCAACCGTTTTGGGCGAAGCGGCGTGCGGTTTCGGCCGGAGTCAGGCGGATCTCCTTGAAGTCGTAATGGAGTGGCAGGTGCAGTCCTTCCAGTCTGCCGCCGAGATACCAGGCGCCTGTCTGTTGGAGAAGATGGCGGACGCCAGGGTGGGCATCGGGGTCGGTGGTGCCGTAGACCGCCAAGGCCTCCCGCGCTTTATCCGGTTGCCAGATGTCGCCGATTTCGAGGACTGCCAGCATGAATCCCTCTTCATCATTGATGGCGACTTTGAGTCCGGGAGTTAGCGACGTGGCGATTTTTTCGGATACATCCAAGCAGATGGGAATAGGCCAGACAGTGTTGTCGGTTAAGCGGAGGCGATCTAGAACCGATTCATAGTCGGCACGGTTAAGGTACCCGTTCAAGGGATAAAAGGCCCGGTTCAGGAGAAGCTCAAGGTCGCAGAGTTGTTTCCTGTTCAGGTCGATGTAAGGGTAGTTGAGGGCTTCTTTTTTCAGGTCTTCCGCCCGGCGAAAATGGACGAGCAGGCTTTCTGAGTATGCGAGCATAGGGAGTGTTATCTGAAAAAGATTGGAGGCGCACCTTGCCTTGATACGTCGGGGAGGTTCATGAGGGTCTAATCCTCCGGACAAAAAGTAGTTTTCATGGTGGCCATCAGATCAATGATGCGAGGGTCGGCTATTTTGTTGAAAATAAAATTTGCGTCCTTGCGGAAACTGATAATATCTTTATTCCTCAGGATGCTTAAATGCTGGGAGACATTGGCGTTAGTGGTTTTGACTTCGTCTCGGATCTCGCCTACTGTCATCTCTCTGTCCTGCAGGAGGCAGAGAATCTTGAGGCGGATGGGGTGGGCCATGGTTTTAAGCAGGGCGGCAACATTTTCAACGTCATGGTCGTTCATGGTGTCTCGTCGGTAAAGGCCAGGAGGTGTTTCCTGGTGAATCAAAATTGCTGGTGTCTACGATAGCGCAGACTGTGAAAAGTTTAATCTACAGAGGTACAGTACATTTGACTTTTTCAACCCCACTAACTGCATATCATAAAGAGTAATTTTACTTTTCGCAAACAGAAAGGATGATAATGGTGTTAATTCTAGCTCCTAGGCGTTTGGCAGCGCTTTCTTGATTGATTGTCAGTTGACTAGTTCATGGACCGGGACCATGACCACATCCTGGCTCAGCCGAGTTGCGGCCGAGCGCAATGCCGCCAAGGTGGTTGGGTAGGGATGGCCGATGCCGATAGCGCTTCCGTGCCGTTGGGCCAGTTTGATCAGCCGTCCGATTTGAACCAGTATTTGGGTGGGATTCTGATCATTGTCCAGAAAAATATCGCGTTTGGCGGTCTTGATGCCAAGGTCACGGGCAACGGAGTATCCTGTGCTGTTGGCGGTGGTGAGGCTGTCGATAAAAAAGAGGTCTCTGGCCTTGATCTCCTTCAGGAAGACCCTCATGGCATTGGAATCTTGGGAGAATTTTGAACCCATGTGGTTGTTGACGCCAATTACCCGGTAAGGGGTGTCAAGGTCGTGATGGATGGTGTTGATCAGCGTCTCTTTGGTCATTGAAAGCAACAGCATGCCTGGTGCGGATGACTTCTGTGTTTCGCTGGCTTCCATGGGGATGTGGATGAGGAGATCCTTGCTGCGAGAGTTGATGAGACCGGCAAGATGGATGGCGTGGGCCGTGTGCGGGATGATTGAGAAGGAGAGCGGCAGGTCAATGGCGATGATCTCTTCAGCCACACTCCTGGTGTTACCGATGTCATCGATGATGATAGCTACTCGTGGCCGGGTGGTGCCAGCGGCAGGTTCAGGTTGAGGGGTTTCAGCGGCCTTTTTGACGGGCATTGTTTGGGGAGTTGTCAGGGGTTTGGGGGGCGCTGGGGGCAGGGGAATGGTTGGAGTTTTTTTGGCCGAGGATGAATATGTCGTGCTGTGACTCCTTGTGGCCATAGGAGGCGTCAACCCTGGCCAAGGCCGGAGAAAGAGGAAATAGAAGGTTGCCGCTAGACTCAGGATGACAAGGATGGTCAGGATGATGGTGGTGGGTAAACAACCGCTGGTTGATTTTCTTTTTTTCTTGATTGGTTTTCTACGGGCCATGCGGCAGACTTCCTTAACGACTCGGGTTTACGGTTGGCAGTTGACGGTGAATTGATGCGCGGTATTGCGCAGGAACAGCCAACTTTGTTATTTCTTAGGTGTCTTGCGGATCTAGATGGTCCGTGGCAGAGAACAGGATAAAAAGGCTCTTTGGTCAACGCTCTTGCAAAGCGGCTGGGGCCAGTGTGAAGCTACGAGTGTTATTGTTTGCGGTTTAATACATACCGGGAAAGGGCAATGAGGAGATCCAACTCTGGCCCGCTGGCAAAGAGATCTAAGGCGCCAATGGCCTCACGAATCAGGTCTTCAGCTTTTTCGCGGGATTTTTGGAAGCCTCCGGCACGGGAGATGATATCCCGTGCGGTTTTAAATCTAGCCGTTGTCGCGTTTTCTGAGTTGTTGAGCAATTCCAAAAGAGTGTTCCGGTCGTGGGGGCTGGCTTGATCCAGCGCAAAAATAACCGGCAGTGTCATTTTTCTCTCCTGAAAATCATTGCCCACCGCCTTGCCAGTTTCGCCAGGGTCGCCTAGGTAGTCGAGGAGGTCGTCAATGATTTGGAAGGTGAGGCCGAGGTTGGTGGCAAAGGTGTGGACAGCGGATTGCTGCTTGGCGCTGCCTCTGGCAAAGATGACTCCGGTGCAGGCTGCAGCGGCGATCAAGGCGGCGGTTTTGCCGGTTAGGACCTCAAAGTAGCGGTCAAGGGAGGCGTTGAGCTGCGCTGCGTTTTCCAGTTGGATAAATTCAGATTCGACCATGGCGGCCGTAGCCTGGGAGACGATTGATAAACAATCCAGCCCGCCAATGGTGCCGGCGAGGAGCATGGCCCTGGCATGGAGAAAGTCTCCGGCCAAGATGACGTGGGTGTTGTCCCATACCCGGTTGGCGGTGCTCCTGCCCCGTCTGCTGTCTGATTGGTCAATGACATCGTCATGAAGAAGGCTTGCGGCATGGAGATACTCAAAGGTCAGTGCCAGGCGGTAGAGATCAGCGGTCAGCTGTTCTGATTTGTCGGGGGAGTGGGTTTGCCAGCAAAGACGGGTGGTTAGTACGGTCAGTAGGGGACGGATCCGTTTGCCGCCGTTGAAAATGGCATAGGTCAGAACCTCTTGCAGCAAGGGGTTGGTGACAACCGTCAGATCCTGGCGCATGGCCTGATCGATGATGGCGGTTTGCGGCTTGAGCAGGGTGGCAAGTTCTTGGTGGTTCACTTAAGCTTTCTCCGAGAAAAAATGAGCGGCCTCGCCCACAGTCCTGATCACCGGACTTTGTGGCAGGCTCTTGAGGAAAAGGCGACCATATCCTTTACTGTAGAGGCGGATATCCATGATAGCCAGAAGCCCCCGGTCAGTTGCCGAGCGCATTAGTCTGCCCAAGCCTTGGCGCAAGGCAAGAATCGCTCTGGGGATTTGGAAATCGTAAAACGGGTTGCCGTCTTCTTCCTTGATTCGATTGATGCGGGCCATAATAACAGGATCGCTGGGGACTTCAAAGGGGAGTTTGTCGATAATAACACAGCTGAGGCTCTCGCCTGGGACATTGACCCCTTCCCAGAAGCTGGCCACGGCCAGCAGTACCGAGTCGGTTTGCTCCTGAAAGGTGTCAAGCAGACTGGCTTTGGGAGCGTCTCCCTGCATCAGCAGCGGGTGGGTGAGCCGAGGGCTCAGATAGTCATGCATCTGGCGCATGGCATTGAAACTGGTGAAAAGGAGTAGGGCGCGGCCTTGCGATGCCGCTAAAATATCTGAGGTGTGTTGGTGGAACGCAGCAGTATAGGCCGGGTTGTTTGGTTCCGGAAATCCGGTCTCAGGGATATAGAGCCTGGTTCTTCGCGCATAGTCGAAGGGAGTGGGCAGGACCATGGTTTTTGTGTCTCCAGGAAGGCCCAGCCGGTTGAACATATAGGAGAAGCTGCCGCCCGCAGTCAGTGTTGCCGAGGTGAAGACGATGCTCTCCACCTGGCTGTAAAGGTATTTCTGCAGGGCTGGGGCGACATCGATCGGGGCGGCTGACAGGCTGACAGTCTTATCTCTCCGTTCAGCCCAGTAAACGTAATCATGATCAAGATCGGAGGTTGTTCTGGTCAGCGATTCTTGTAACTCCTGGCAGCGTCGGCGGGGCGTATCCCAGAGTTCGCTGCCCATGGCCAGGGTTTCCATCTGGGCGCAAAGACTGGTGATTGCTTGGGCGAGAGACTCTATTTCCTGGTGCCATTCCGCCGTGGTCTCGATCAGTTCAGGAAGGGGGTAACGGCCCTTGATCCGTGGAATAATGAGGGAAAATTCTGCGGCCTGCGCGGCGAGGGCACGGGCGGTTTGAGTGGTGATCAGGCGCTGGTTTTTGTTTTTGAGATGTTCATGGGCCAGCGCCTCAATGTCCTTGACCAGGTCGATGAGCTGGTAGTGGCTGAAGGTGGTGCCGAAAAAATTGGTCGCGACATTGTCCAGGTGGTGGGCCTCGTCAAATATCACTGACTGGTAGCGGGGCAAGACTTCGGCATGACCGAAACGGCGGATGGCCAAATCGGAGAAAAAGAGGTGATGGTTGACAATCAACAGCTGGGCCGATGCTGCCCGTTTCCTGAGTTGAGTGATGAAGCAGGAGGCGTTTTCCGGGCAGTTAGTCCCGAGGCACTTGTCAGTGGAGGTTGAAAGCTGATTCCAGAGGGGCGAGTCGTCTGGAAGCCATGGGAGTTCTGCCCGGTCCCCGGTCTGAGTTTTTCCTAGCCAGGCATGGATCTGCTCAATCTCCTGGCCGGTCTCGAAAAGCAGGGCCTGAGGACTTGAGAGTACTTGCTGGCAGCGATAGAGGCAGGCGTAATTCTGGCGGCCTTTGACGCACACCGCCTTGATGTCGGGCTTGATGTGTTTGCGGATGAAGGGGATGTCTTTTTTGAGGATCTGTTCTTGAAGATTCAGGGTGGCGGTAGAGACCACCACCTTGTGGTCGCAAAGGGCTGCCGGAACCAGATAGGCCAGGGTCTTGCCGATACCGGTTTCCGCTTCGGCAACCAGCATTTGCGCCGTGGTTTGAAAGTCCGGTTCGTCGGCATCAATCGTATTGAGTACGGCGCAAGCCATGCTGATCTGGCTTGCGCGACGCTCGTAGCCAGGCAGGGAGTTTGCCAGGATACCGCTATTGTCAAAGATGTCGTTGAGTGTAATGGGCATAGACTGAGGTTGGGTTTAAGGGCGGTGTGCTGAACAGGTAACTGCTCATGTTGACGGTAATCAGTTATCATAATAGTAAGCTTGCACCCTTTTACCTTATTACCAATAATTTGCCGACCGATAATATGTGATTTGGGCAGTGAAGGCAATTGCTTGACAAGAAAAAATATCAAGTGATAGAGTAATGACAGGAGGGGTCAACTCAGGGAGAGAAGGATGAGGGTGAAAAGTGGAGTGAAAGAAATGCATTCCAGTGTGGCCTTTGTCTGTAGTATCCCTGATTAATTATTACGTTATGCCAAGGAGGCGCATTATGCTTAAAGACGTTAAAAAGATCTTAGTGCCGGTGGATTTTTCAGAAAATTCTCAAAAGGTTTTTAAGTCCTCAGTCAATGTCGCTGAGCGATTCGGGGCTGAGCTGATTTGTGTATTTGTGGTCCAGAGTTTTGAGGATTATTCAGGTTTTTTTGTGCCTCACATGCCAATTGTTCAATTCCAGGACGAAATGCAGGACAGTGCGGAAAAGAAGATGACCGCATTCCTGGAAGAGAATCTTCCCTCAGGTCAGGCTGGCAGCGGCAAGGTGCTGGTGGGAGATGTCGGAGAGGAGATTGTTGCCTTTGCCGCCAGGGAGAAAGTTGACATGATAGTCATGGGCACCCATGGTTATAAAGGGTTAGAGCGGGTACTGTTCGGTAGTGTTGCCGAGCAGGTCGTGAAGACTGCCTCCTGCCCGGTGTTGACTGTCAATCCCTGTCGTTAACTTAGGGCTTGTCGCGGGACCGCCACAACGCAATGGCCCAAGGTTTGAGCTGTTGTGGATGGTTCTGTCTTTCTGGCAATTTTGGCAAAAAGCCGGGGGAGAGAGAGTGGGAGGAGCCAAAAATCCAGTGATTCCTGCTCGCTTTTACCCCAGTTGTTGAGTTGCTTGATCTGGGAGTGCAACTCCTGCTCAAGGGCGGCTCTGTCAATGAGATCACCAGTCTGGGCGGCTGTTGTGATAGCGGAGCGAACGAGGGCTAGGCACTCGTTCGTGGCTGTCTGCCATGCTGATCGTTGGTCAAGGTATTGGGCCGGGCTGAGTGCCATGATGAGCGATGTCTGCGGGAGCGGTAGAGAGAGGATCAGGGTTGGTGATTCATTGATTCTAGTCGTGGCGTAATCGGTAAGTACGGCCAGAATATTCTGTGGCGCAGCCAGCAGCCAATGATCTTCCATCCGCGGGTCGGCCAGGAAGAGATTGGCCCATGCCTTGAGCCGATTGTTGAGGTAATCTTCTGGTTGCTGTTGGTTGTGCTGAAGAAGGGAGCCTATTTCTGCGGCATCATCGTCCTCGCCAGCAGTAAGGCCGTGGAGTAGAGCCAGGTTTTGGGAGTCCAGGGAAGCTAAGGTCCGGACAATGTCTTGTTCTTCTTGGTCGCGGATTTCAGCGAGCTTAAGGAGAAGTCTTGCTTGGAAGAGGGTTTCTTGCTGAGCCGTATTGATAGTCCCTGGATTTAACCGTTTGATCAGCCTCCAAACGCTCTCCTCGTCGACAGCTGAAGTTTGGGCGGAGAGTGACGAGAGCCTGCCGCCGTAGTATTCTGAGCGATGGGTGGTCATCTCTCGGATGAGTTGGTCGAAATTGGTCAAAAGTTCGTTAAAAGGGACTGGGGCATACTGTTGGCACAGTGGATTCAGTTCCGTGGGCAGATCGAGATGGCTATTTTCTGCCGGGGCGTAGAGAAAAACTGTATCGCAATAAAGTAGGAGTTGACGAATGATATCTTCCTGGGCGATAGTGGCGGGCACAATTAGGGGTGATAAAGTGTTCGGCATAGGAGAGTTCATGGTTTCTCAAAAGAGTAGGAATAGTGTGTCATTGGTGGTGTTGCTCGGGGTGTATCTCCTGTGCAGCCTTCGTTATTTCCCAGGCAGTGCGCTGAAGACGGTGGTGGAAACCCTGCTGCAGATTGTTACTGTTGCCCCTATCCCAGGCGGGGCGACCCTTATCTTGGTGAATTTTTTGCAGAGGTCTGCAAAAGAGAAGATGCCTTGGGATAGGATGGCGCGGATTTATTTGACCATCGGTCTGATGGTGGAGTTCATTTTTGGTGTTCATCACTATCTGAGCAGTTAGAGCAGATGGTGGATACGCTGGAGGGCTGGATAGCTTCACGCTACGGCTTGATGATCGAGTTCGGTGGATGGTAGCCCGAAGGCGAGGTTGTGTTAGGAAGAAGCATTGACCTCTTCCCCAGCAGGGCGCCGGGATTGGTAACCGAATTGCAGCCTGTCTGGACGTTGTCCGCCATGATCGCTCCAAATTTTCGTAAGCCGGTGGCCATGGTGCCGTTCGGAGTCTTGACCGGCACCTCACCTCCGGTAAAACGGAGGTTGGCCAGTTTTGTTCCTGCCCCAAGGTTGACGTGGTTGCCAAGGATGCTATCGCCTAGGTAGGCAAAATGACCGGCTTTGGCATCATTAAGAAAGATGGAGTGTTTGACTTCGGTGACATGGCCGACCACGCACCGTTTGCCTATCAGGCAATAGCCCCGAAGGTAGGCGCCTTGGCGGATTTCGGTGTAGTCGTCAATGACGGCTGGCGATTTGATTAGAGCGCCGGCCTCAACAAAGACCCCGCGGCCAAGACTGATTTTTTCCCCACTCAGAATGGCGCCAGCCATGAGTACCGATGCCCCGGCCAGGATCTGCCCATCCTTGGAAATGGTCATTTTCCCCTTGGTGGCATCTCCGAGGTCTAAGGTCAGGCCCTTGGCTGGAATGATCTTGCCATCAATAATAACAAGGGTTGCCGGCAGAGGTTGGTCCAGGGGGATCTCTCTGTTCCATGCGGGGTAGTTAAGAGAGTCCATGTAGGATTTTAGGCCTTTGAGGGCGTTCCAGACCGGACCCTGGTCAAAGACGGCCTGGTGACGGAAATCGGCAAGGTCAAAAAAATCAACGGTAGTTAACATAATATATTGAAAGGGTAGTTTTCTGAAGGTCGGGGATAGCGGAGAGTGTAATCCGGCGCCAGAACTCAACGCCACTTTGGATTACAGTACCGACGGTTTATCCTACCTTTGATAATTATAAGATTGACAATCTCGCAAAAAGTCCGGGGATGGCTAAGCAAAAGGTGCGATATACAAGGCGCGAGGTGTGTTTTGTGAGTGAGGCCATACATATGGTATGCCGAACGAGAAAAACCGCCACGCAACGCAGTAGATCGGACTTTTTGCGACGCCATCAAGATTATACTGCACTCAGTAAAAGAGGATACAGGCTAATAACTGTATCCTTCCTGTTTGATTTGTTCAAGAAAATATGTAATGTCGAACTTTTCCTACAACGATTCACTGTCATTATTGACTTGAGGTATGATGATGTTTAGTGTGGCCGAGAATTTGTTTCCTTTGCCGAATACTTGTGGTAATTCGTGATAAATGGCATTTTTGCCTGTCTAGCTATTTGGGGATGAATGTCATTAACTTAAAGTGCCTATCTTAGCTTTATGTTGTCACTCCGGCGAAGATCAGGGTCGAACAGGGTAGGGTGTGTATAGGTTTACCATGCACACCGAGTAAGAATTGTATCTCCGCAGTCGTAACTATGACGGGATTAATTAACAGGGAGGTTTTTGGTGGAATTTAATGATTCGCTAACCAGTGGGATGAGCGATTTTTTTGATGTCGAGGGACAGGAAATTCCGGATGAATTGCCGATGATGGCAGTTCGTGATGTGGTGATCTTTAATTATATGATCATCCCTCTTTTTGTCGGTCGCCCAGCCTCTGTTTCTGCCATCAACGAGGCGATGATGAAGGATAAGCTACTTCTTCTGGTTACCCAGAAGGACGCTTCCTTGGATGAACCCGGGGCCGATGACCTGTTTCGGGTGGGTATGGTCTGTATGGTGATGCGGACCTTGAAGTTGCCTGATGGCAGGTTAAAGGTTTTGGTTCAAGCTTTGAGCAAGGCCAAGGTTGACGAGGTCATCCAGCACGAGCCTCATTTGATTGCCAAGATTACCGTGGTCAAGGATGAGGAGCTTGAGCAAATCTCGGTCGAGGTCGAGGCCTTGATGCGGACGGCCCGAGAAAATACCGAAAAAATTTTGAATTTAAAGGGGATCACCTCATCAGATTTGATGGTTATTCTCAATAATATCGAAGAACCTGGTCGTTTGGCTGATCTGGTTGTGTCCAACCTGAGGCTGAAGACATCTGAATCCCAAGCCGTGCTCGAGACCTTTGACCCGGTGGAACGGTTGAAGAAGGTGTCGGAATTTCTGCGCAAGGAACTTGAAGTCTCTACCCTGCAGGCCAAGATTGAATCGGTGGCCCGGGAGGAGATGGGCAAGAGTCAGCGCGAGTATTATCTCCGCGAGCAGATGCACGCCTTGAAAAAGGAGTTGGGTGACGATGATGATCGCTCTGCCGAGATAGATGAGCTGCGAGTCAAGATCCACAAGGCCCGGATGCCTCCGGCAGTGAAAGATGAGGCCAATAAGCAGCTGAAACGCTTTGAAATGATGCATCCGGAGGCGTCTGAGGCCACGATTGTCCGGACCTATCTTGATTGGATCGTTGATGTCCCTTGGAAGCGGGGTACCAAGGATAAGCTTGATTTGAAAACTGCTAAAGAGATCCTTGACGCTGACCACTACGGCCTCGAGAAAGTCAAAGAGCGCATCCTGGAGCACTTGGCAGTGCGTAAGTTAAATAAGACCTCCAAGGGTCCGATCCTCTGTTTCGTTGGTCCGCCAGGTGTTGGTAAGACTTCCCTGGGGCGATCGATTGCCCGGGCCATGGGCCGGAAATTCTATCGTCTCTCTCTTGGTGGGATGCACGATGAGGCCGAGATTCGTGGTCATCGGCGAACCTATATCGGGGCCATGCCAGGACGGATCATTCAGGGACTGAAGACGGTTGGCGCCAATAATCCGGTATTTATGATGGATGAGGTGGACAAGGTCGGCTCCGACTACCGGGGTGATCCCTCGTCCGCGCTGCTTGAAGTACTCGATCCCGAGCAGAATTCCGATTTTTCTGATCACTACCTGAATCTGCCCTTTGATCTGTCTAAGGTTATGTTCATTGTCACTGCCAATATGTCGGACACTATCCCTTCGCCGCTTCTTGACCGGATGGAGATTATCCGGCTCTCCGGCTATACCATGGAGGAGAAGATGGTGATCGCTAAGCGCTATCTCCTGCCCCGCCAGATCAAGGAGAACGGGATTACCGACAAACAGATTCTCTTGGCCGATTCAGTCCTTGAGCAGATGATCAGCCTGTACACCAGGGAAGCTGGTTTGCGAAATCTGGAGCGAGAGATAGGTAAGGTATGTCGTAAGGTGGCCCGGAAGGTGGCCGAGGGGGGGAAGGGTCCTTATACCATTTCGGAACGGACGCTGGCTACATACCTTGGTCCGCCGAAATTTTTGCCTGAAAACGAGATGGACAAGATTGACCAGCCAGGGTTGGCAACCGGCCTGGCTTGGACCGAGGTCGGGGGAGAGATTCTCTATATCGAGGTTTCGATCTTGAGGGGCAAGGGCAATATTACCTTGACCGGCCAATTGGGTGAAGTGATGAAAGAATCTGCCCAGGCGGCGCTCAGCTTCTGCCGCTCGAAGGCTGACCGTCTGAAATTATCTGAAAACTATTTTGAAGAGGTCGATATTCATATTCATGTCCCTGCCGGGGCGATCCCCAAGGACGGACCTTCTGCAGGCGTGACCATGGCCACGGCCTTGTATTCAGCTCTTTGCGGTCGAAAGGTCCGGCAGGATATCGCTATGACCGGGGAAATAACCTTGCGTGGACGGGTGTTGCCGATTGGGGGACTTAAGGAAAAGGCCCTGGCCGCATTGCGGGTTGGAATCACCACGGTCATTATTCCTGATGAGAATAAGAAGGATTTGGTAGAGATCCCTAAAGACCTGCGGGATAAGATTAAATTTGTGCCGGTGAAGAACATGGACCGGATTCTTGCTATTGCCTTTGAGTGAGCAGGGTCTAACCCCTTCCGAGAATAATCGAAAGGGAGAAAATAGTTCCCGCTTTTCGAGACGGGTGAGGCTCGCTAGAGCGATTGCCCTGATGGCACTGTTATTTGCAGTGGCTGGATTGCTCTGGTGGTGGAGCTATCCAGATAAACCCGGACCGCCCCGCGCGGAAACAGTGATCGTTGACATTCCCAAAGGTACGGGGGTGGCAGGAATTGCCCATGTTTTGACTGGGGCGGGAGTGGTTGAGGACGATATTCGTTTTGTCTTGCTAGTTAAAGTTTTGGGTGCATCCAGACGACTTAAGGCTGGAGAATATGCCTTTGCGCCCGGAATGACTCCACGGGCAGTGCTCGACCTCCTTACTTCAGGGAAAGTAGTTCAGCATGCCATCACCCTGCCAGAGGGTTTGACTGTGGCCCAGGTTGCTGAGGTCATCAGTGACGGCGGGTGGGGGAGTCGGGAAGATTTTCTTCGTTTGGCAGCTGATCCAGGGATTCTGGCACGGTCGGGAGTCGAGCAGATCACAGCAGAAGGTTATCTTTTCCCCGACACCTATTTTTTTGCCAAGGGAACCAGTCTACAAACCATCATCACCGCGATGTTGAGGCGGATGGATCTGGTGCTGGCCGAGGAGGGTGTCGGCAGGGAGATAATTCGTATCGCGCTTCCGGTTTCTTCCCCTGCGCCTGGCGAGCCTGCTGTCGCGCCGAGTTCCCTTTTGTTCAGCCGCCATGAGGTGTTGACTCTCGCCTCAATCATCGAAAAAGAAACAGCCCTGCCTGATGAGCGCCCACTAGTGGCACGGGTATTTTTGAATCGTTTGCGGGTGGGTATGAAATTGCAGGCCGATCCAACGGTTGTCTATGGTCTTGCCAAGTTCGGATCGCCTTTGACCAAGGGGGATCTTAAAACCCCAAATCCCTATAATACCTATGTCAATCGCGGGTTGCCGATCGGACCTATCTGCAATCCGAGCCGGACAGCCATTGCCGCTGTCGTGCGCCCATCGCCAGAGGATTACTACTATTTTGTTGCAAACGGTGACGGGACCCACTATTTTGCTAAGACCTTAGCGGACCATAATCGTGCGGTTTCCCGTTATCGAAAAAAAAGGTTATCAAACAGGGAGTAATGGTATAAGTAATCAAGTCTCCGGGGATGTCAGAGAACGAATTTAGTTTTTTATTAGAAGCATGTTGTGCTGATGAGTGTGGAGTCTTTCCGGAAGGCCTCTTTGTGTGAGTGTTGGCATCTCCCATTTTTCTTATAAACAAAAACAGGGTGTGATCTATGAAAAAAAATGGTCGATTTGCCATTTTGGCGCAGGAGGGAGGTTTTTCTCTTATTGAATTACTGATCGTAATGGTCATCTTAGGTCTTCTTGCCTCTTTGGTCGGCCCGAAGATGTTTGGTAAGCTCGGGATGGCTAAGCAGAAGACGGCCAAGACTCAGATCGAGATGTTGATGGCCGGTCTTGATTCCTACCGTCTTGATATCGGGAAATATCCGTCCTCGCATGAGGGACTGGAAGCCTTGGTGAGCAATAACGGTTCGGAAAAATGGAAGGGTCCTTATCTGGCCAAGGGGGTCCCTAATGACCCATGGGATAATCCTTATAATTACCAGAATCCTGGTGAGCATGGGGAAGTCGATATCTCATCGTATGGCGCCGATGGCCAATCTGGTGGAGATGGAGAGGACGCGGATATCGGTAGCTGGGAGTAAGGCTTTTGTTTGCGAGTCCTTCCGGTTAGGTTAACGGTAATCAGTTATCGGTTTATGGTTAAAGGAATTATGGTTGGTCATAAATCATCGAATGATGTTTAGTGTCAGGCTTGTTCTTAACCATATAAAAGGATCCAATCACCGTTAACTGTCAACCGTAAACCGTCAACATGAGTTATATTTTGATCATGAAATGTCACAAGTAATTAATCAAGGAACTAAAGTTGCGTTAATCACTGGCGTAACTGGGCAGGACGGCGCCTATCTTGCTGAATTTTTGTTGAATAAGGGCTATGTGGTGCATGGCATTAAGCGCCGTGCCTCTTTGTTCAATACCGCACGGGTAGATCATTTATATCAAGACTATCACGTCAAAAATTGTAAGTTTTTCTTGCACTATGGAGACATGACTGACTCCAGTGTGCTTATTCGTATCATCCAGCAAGTTCAGCCTGCCGAAATTTATAACCTCGCAGCCCAAAGCCACGTTGCAGTTTCCTTTGAAGAGCCTGAATATACCGCTAACACTGATGCGTTAGGGACATTGAGGATACTAGAGGCAATCCGGATCCTGGGATTGGAGAAGAAGACGCGTTTCTATCAGGCATCTACCTCTGAGCTTTACGGCTTAGCCCAAGAGAGTCCCCAGCGGGAGACAACCCCATTTTATCCTCGCAGTCCCTATGCTGTGGCCAAATTGTATGCGTATTGGATTACCGTAAATTATCGTGAAGCTTATGGGATCTATGCTTGCAACGGCATCTTGTTCAACCACGAGAGCCCCTTTCGTGGTGAAACCTTTGTTACTCGTAAAATAACACGGGCCCTGGCACGGATTAAACTTGGTCTGCAGGATTGTCTCTATCTCGGTAATCTTGAGGCTAAACGGGATTGGGGACATGCCAAGGATTACATCGAAGTGCAATGGCTGATGCTCCAGCAGGAGCATCCTGAAGATTTCGTGATTGCGACCGGTGTTCATTACTCTGTGCGGGAATTTGTGGTTGCGGCTGCCAAGGAAATCGGCATCAACATTATCTGGAAAGGTATCGGAGTAGACGAAAAAGGTTACGACAGCCATGGCAGATGCATTGTGGCGGTTGATCCCGGCTATTTTCGCCCGGCCGAGGTTGAATCGTTGCTAGGAGATGCAACCAAGGCCCGAGAGAAGTTGGGCTGGAAGCCGTGTATCTCATTCTCCGAGCTTGTTGCCGAGATGATGCGGGAAGATATGAAGGCTGCCGAGCGAGATGCCTTGGTGAAAAAACATGGCTATGTTGTGTGCGATTGTCATGAGTGATTCCCGCTAATCATCTCACTCCCTGTTCGAGTAGGAGCAACTTTAGCCCGCGATACACTAAGCGGTCCTTCGGTTCCGCTCAAGGCCCCCCCGTTCCCTGAACGGAGCCGAAGGGCACGGGGGGGAGGGCAAGAACAAACAAGGAGCAGACCAATCCCCGCAATGGAGGATAGTCTTCCTGGTGCGTCAACTGAGCAATATTGAGAGCGGACATGGTATCTTGAAAGAAAGTCAAAAAACTCCATCGTCATGCCAGTCTTGAACCGGTATCCAGAAACGCATTCATTGAAACAACGTAACTGCCCTGGTTATCGGTTTGCGGTTTTCAGTTGACGGTTAGTGATTGTTATCAATGACTGTTAACCGTAAATCGATAACTGATCACCGTTAACCGGGTAGTTCCATTTTTTTATAGCAGGTTTTGCCGAGATCGGCTATTTTGCCACCTGTTTTTTAGGACGTCAGTGAGTAGGACAAAGAGAAGTTTCGGGCAGGTAGATTTTCATAATAAGGAAGTAAAGTGAAAGAGCAAGAGAGGCAACAGGCAGTTGATCCCTCGGCGAAAGGCTACTCTCCTGATGCCTACTCCGAGGATGAGATCGATCTTGTTGAACTTGTAGCAGTCCTTTGGCGGCAACGGTGGTTGATGGTAGGTGTGGTGACGGTTATCACCGCGCTGGCTGTTGTCTATTGCCTGAAGGCAACACCCCAATATCTTATTTCGGCCCAGCTTACCCCTGGAATCACCGGATATGATGCGGGGAACAAACCTGTAAGCAGTTGGTCGGTTAAGGATATTGAAGCGTTGTTTGCAGGAGACGCCCAGCAGGCCCTTTTGCTTGCGCTTGTCCCAGAAGGGACTTCGTTGCCGAAGATTTCAACTGCTTCATCAAAAGATTCAAAGATCGTTACCATAAAATTCCTCTGGCCTGATCCCGTAGAGGGGAAGAAGATTTTGCAGGATTTTTTGCAATCAATTGTATCGAATAAAAATGAGCAAATAAGCCATCAGATTACAGTAAGCCGAGGCGTAATTGAACAGTTAATCCAAAAAATAGGTTCTGACAAGGAACAGATCACAATTGATCGCGCCAGGTTGAAAGATTCATTACTTCGGATTCAGCAGGAGTTTGAGGTAAAGAAAAACGATATTGAAAAAGAAATTCTGGTAATTTTAAAATCACTGGAATTGATTCCCACACAAAAACAAAGGCTTGAGAACACTATTAGTACGATTAAAAATAATTTGAAATTGATCGAAGCAGAACAAAAAACTATCGCTGCCAACCGAGTGGAGATCTTACAGACTATAAAAAATATCAATGCGAGAATTGAGACGATTGATCGCGAAACCAAGGAGTTGATGGAACTTAGGAAATCAATGGCCACTGAGAAGTCAGATCAATTTGCCCTGTTAATGTATTCAAATATTGTCCAACAGAATATTGCCTATCTTACCACGCTTCAACAGAGAGTTTCTGATTTAAATAAAGAAATAAATCAGTAT
>VMSU01000015.1 GCA_013792005.1 Desulfobulbaceae bacterium | reverse complement strand
TTATTGATCGACGAAGCGGGTCAATATAAATCGCGCATCTGGGGCACCCAGTAAACGTTTACAGTCCGGTGAAATCCGCACGTTCAACGCTTCTAGTGAACGATTACGAAAAATACATGGCCTTATCTTCAGGCAAGTTTTGCCTGGATGAGTTGCAGGTCAATCCAGGTCGCTTTCTTCATGTCTGGATTTTTGATCAGAAATGAAGGGTGGAAGGTCGGCATTAGTTCGATCCCGTAGCACTGGTGAAAACGACCGCGCAGTCGGATGAGGGGGGTGTTGTTCTTCAGCAGGGCCTGAGTGGCGATTGGCCCCATGGTGCAGATGATGAGTGGTCCTACTGCGCTGATCTGGCGGGTGAGGAAGGGCAGGCAGGTAGCGATCTGCTCCGGTTGAGGAGCCGAGTTGTCTGCTGTTCGGCACTTGACGGTGGTGGAGAGATAGACATCGTTGCGATTGAGGTCGATAGCTTTCAGCATCTTGGTCAGCAATTCTCCGGCTTCGCCGCCGAAAGGGTTGCCGGCCGCTTCGTCCTCATGGGTAGGGAAATCGCCGACAATAAAGAGCCTGGCTTTTTTTGGGCCTGCACCAAAGAGGAGTCGGTCTCTGTTGTGATGGAGCGTGCAGCGGGTGCAGTCGCCAAGCTCGGTTTCGATTTCGTTGAGGGTCTGTGACGGTTGGGGTGGTGTTATGGTTACGGGTTTTGGCTGGACATTTTTCGGAGGAGTTGTCTCGCGATCCAGCTGGAGATTTTTATTTCTCGGCTTGGTCTGAACTGGGGGTGGCGCGGACTTGAGGAAACGGTCAAGATCAGGTGTCTGCGGATACTCCAGGATGCCGAAATCCCGATGGAGTTGGACAAGGCTTCGCAGGTCATGCAGCAGGCGAATGGGGTCATCGGCAATGCTGGCGCTCATAAGATCACTTCAAGCGTCAGTTCATAGTCAGAGAAGAGTGGACGTTGCCGTTTGATGGTCGCAGTGATCGGGTCTCCCACTTTCTTATCGACTAATATGATTCTGACATCATCAGGGGTTGCAACAGGCTGGCCTTCAAGGGTGATGAGGATGTCGCCTTTCTGGATCCCGGCCTTGAGTGCCGGGCTCTGGGGCCTGACCTCTTCGATAACGACTGATCCGAGTTCTTTATCCAGTGTCAGCACAATACCCATCAGAGCCTGAGGCGGAAGGGCGGCAGGTGGCATGAAGACCAGGAAGTCCGCTTCGTATGGGGCAATGACTGTGCCATCCGAGGACATAACCACTGCCTGGTCTACCTCTGGATGACGCCGGGCAACCCGAGGAGGGATGGCGGTATCTTTAAGCACATGGCCGTTACCAGCTAGCACTACCATCTGCCGATCCGGGTGACTGGCAACATAGTCGGCGATGGTTTGGGCCATGATTTCATCCCAGATGGCCTGGGACTGAAAAAATCCGGAGAATTGTTTTTCGGTACGACCGGGGTGAAAATCATAGACCTCGTGGATTCGCTTCCGATAGCCCGGGATGTCCAGGTCGCGATCTACTGGCAGGGTCGAAAGTTCTTCAGGGCTTAGTCCGGCCATGCCGCCCTGCTGGTAGACTTTGCTTACTTTCTCCTTGTCGATGTTCAAGGCGATCACCGGGATGTTGTTGGCACGGGCGAAGTTGATGATTTCCCGGTAGAGCCGGTAGTCAAAGCTCCAGACCTTGAAATAGTTCGACTGCTTGAGAAACTCATTTTCGGTGATGGTGCCGGCAATGAAGTTGTCGAGGGACTGTTGCGCCGAGTGGGGGAACATCTCCATGCCGATGGCGACGTTTCTGCCCAGGGCGTGCAATTCTCGGATCACTCGGAGTTGGAGTTTGTGATCTTCGTAGCGGGTATGGCTCTCTCCTACGTAAATTACGCGCTTGTTGAGCAGTTTGGTCATGACTGTGGCGAAGTCAAAGGTCGACGGGGTGGCGATGGCAGTGGGCTCTTCCTCAAGCTCGTACTGAATCCCCAGGGGCCCAACAGCTTTTTGTTTGTCCAGGGTTTGTCCGTCTTTGAAATGAAGGAATCTGTAACTGCCGTAGTGTCTTAGCTTGCGAAGTCCTGCCGCCGCCTCAGTTGGAGTGTTGGCCGAAACCAAGGCCATGGGATAGAGGGGGTTGATCGGGTTGGTGCGGATATCGATTGTCAGCCCCTCGGCCGGATGGGTTGTTGCTGCGAAGAGTCCTCGTGGCGCCGGGCCGGATGTGCCAAGAAAGATAACGGCATTGTCTTTGAGTTCGGTGTCGGTGACCTCGTTTGCCGCGATGATCTCAGCGCCGATCTGTTCCAGTTCCTCAATCAGAGGTTGAAACAGATCGTATTCGCTAGAGGAGTTGACGACGGCGATTTTTTTGTCAGAGCCTTGGAACCAGTCCCAGGATGGCGGCAGTTCTTTGAGAGAGAGGGTGCGCATGAGGTCGTAGTCCGGATCAATGGTCAAGGTTGTCGGGTGTTGGGTCAGCGGCAGGACTACCTCATGGTCGGTTGTGCTGGTGGATACCACCTTGTGTAGAGTCCCAGAGCTTGTGCTGATGAGGATCGGCACATCGAGATCGTAGGGTTTTTCCGTTGCTTGACGCAGGGTAAAGGACAGAGTGAGAATACCTTCTTTTTCCTGTAGCGCGATCTTGTCGGCGCTGATGGTTGGGAGATCGTTTCGTTCAAGCCATTGACTGAAAAAAATATTGAGTTCTGTGTTGTTGAGGGCAAAGGCCTGGCGCAGGTCGTCCCAGCTGGCTGTCTTGCCATTCATGGTCTGATAAAAATGACGGAGTCCGGTATAGAATTGCTCCTGACCGATTTTCTGCTCCAGCATCCGGAAGATCATGGCTATCTTGCCATACCCTATAGCCCGTTCAGCCAGTTGGGGCAGTTCGTGACCTGGTCCGGCGCCTTGAAAATTTTTGACAGCCAGCGCCGAGTCTGGTCGGACATAATGCTGATACTTCAGCAGTTCTCCCTTGCGGAAGGTGGTGGCGTTGCCACGGTCAGCGGCGTAGGCCTGGTCGGCGAGGTAGGTGGTAAGGCCCTCGCACCAGTTGCCTTGGCTGTAATCCACCTTAACGGCGTTGCCGAACCAGGAGTGCAACACTTCATGGCCAAGGGATGTTTCGGTGATGAAGGGTAGTCGGACCACGCTCTGGCCGAGCAGGGTGAAGCCCGCCATTGCGTATCCGGTGGGCAGACGGTTTTCAACGATGCTGTAACGTTGGTAGGGGTAAGGGCCGATCAGCTTCTCGTAGCGTTCAAGGTAAGCCAGAGCTTTCTGGCGATAGGAGGAAGCAAGTTCTGCATCTTCAGCAAAGAAATAGGAGTAGAGGGTCTTGCCGTTGCCAAAGGATTCCTTGGCAACGACATAGGGACCTGCCACCAAAGTTAATCTTGAAAGAGGTTGATTTAAGGTGAAACGTTGCGTCGTGCCGCCAGCCGTGATTTCAGTTTCGATCTGGTCGGCTTCGGACACGCCTTCAAAACCTTTGGGAAGGCTGGCCTGAAGGTGATAGCGGCAGTCGGTATCAGGCTGCGGATACCACAGGTCAGTAAGGGCGATACCCTCAAGGCTGATCAGGTTGTCGGGGGAACTGGCAAATGATTTTTGGTAATGGATGACCAGGCGATGAGGGTCTGGGGTTGGAGTCAGGGCAAGGATTGGGTTTTTTGGAAGAGGAAGAGTGATGCCGTCAAGTTCGATGGAAAGAATTTCCATGCCCTGAAGGTTTAGCTGGAGTTCCTGGCCGTCGGGGAGTAATAGCTGGGCTGTGCCGTGAATTTTCTGCTTCCCCAGGTCAAATCCTACGGCAAGATGGTAGTGAATCATTTCCGTGGCGGCCTCTGCCGCCATGGAAATGAGCATCAGCGCCGCCCCCAGCAGAAGGCTAAGTAAGCGGGCGGCCAATAGGTGTGTTTTGCCATTGGGCAAGAGATTCAAGCGCTTTTTGTGCACGGAGTTGTCCTCGTTGTCGTTTGGGAAGCCTTACGTTAAGAGGTGGGAACAGACTGAAGTTGACGTTTGAGGGTTGGAAATGTTTGGGGTCTGACTGGGTCAGGTGGCCAAGGAGCGCGCCATGGGCAGTTTCGGGGCCAGGGGTTGAGAGCGGCAGCCCGAGGGCCAGACAGGCGGCGTTGCGTCCGGCGAGTAAGCCCATGGCGGTGGACTCAACGTAGCCTTCCACCCCGGTAAGTTGGCCGGCCAGAAGAAGTCCTGGCCGGTCTTTGA
This sequence comes from Desulfobulbaceae bacterium, assembly GCA_013792005.1. Lineage (NCBI taxonomy): Bacteria > Pseudomonadati > Thermodesulfobacteriota > Desulfobulbia > Desulfobulbales > Desulfobulbaceae > Desulfobulbaceae bacterium. The sequence goes on along the minus strand of VMSU01000015.1, from coordinate 10,862 downwards.
CCTGAAGATGCGGGGTCAGGACCTTGGGCCCGCAGACAAAAGTATTGCGGTGGATACTGCCCAGGCGGGTGAATTCGGCGTTAGCCAGGCCCGGGATCAGAGAAAAGACCCGCTTTTGTTCAGGGTAGGTCAGTTTGGTCTGGAATCCGACCATGTTGTAGTGGGTGCCGGCTGCATTTTCCTGGCGAAGTTGGACTACGGCATAGGGGTCGCGACCGGTGCGCGGATCAGGCAGCCCTACCGGCTTCATTGGTCCGAAGCGTAAGGTGTCACGTCCTCGCTCCAGCATAACTTCGATCGGTAGGCAGCCTTCAAAGTATTTTGCCTCTTCAAAGGCTTTGAGCGGCATGGTTGTCGCTTGGCCGAGGGCGTCGATAAATATTTGATATTGGTCACGGTCCATGGGGCAGTTTAAATAATCCCCGGGGCCGTCATCGTAGCGGGAGGCCTGGTAGATGATCTTCCGGTCCAGTGACTCGACTGCGATGATCGGTGCGATGGCGTCGTAAAAGGCCAGATACTCCTGGCCGGTGATCAGGCCGAGGGAGTTGGCCAGGGACTCGGTGGTCAGTGGGCCTGTGGCAAGGATCAGCGGCTTGGTGGGGTCAGTGCCGCAATCGGTCGCCAGCTCAGTCACCTCATGATGAGTGACTGAGATTAGCGGGTGCTGGTTGATGGTCTCGGTAATGAAGGTGGCAAAGTGTTCGCGATCAACGGCCAAGGCCTTGCCTGCTGGTATTCGGTGCCGTTCCGCAGCCTGGATGATCAGAGAGCCTAAGGCCCGCATTTCATCTTTCAGTAATCCCACCGCCGAGTCCGGGGCTGCGGAGCAGAGTGAACTGCTGCAGACTAGTTCGGCGAGATGGGGTGAGTGATGGGCTGGGCTGTAGCGTCCGGGTTTCATCTCGTGGAGAATGACCCGGCAACCAAAGGCGGCAGCCTGCCAGGCTGCCTCGCAGCCGGCGAGACCGCCGCCGATAATGGTCACGACAGGAGGATCCTGTCGTGATGTATCAAAAACTTCAGTCATCCATTATATCCCTAATGATTCTTTGACCGCTTTGACAACGTCGTCGCTTGAGGTGCAGGGGACATTCTTGAATTTTCCTTCTTTCTCATAAAAGCCGATGAGCGGGGCAGTCTTGGCGTTATAGGTTTCCAGGCGGTGGGTGATGGCCGTTTCTGTCTCGTCATCGCGTTGAACAACCGGGCTACCGCACTTGTCGCAGATGCCCTCCTTCTTTGTGGGATTGCTTTTGACGTTGTAGATAGCTTGGCAGTCCGCGTTGGCGCAGGTACGTCTGGTGCAGAGCCGGTCGAGGATGACATCGCGGGGAACATCGATATTGATCACCATGTCGAGGTCGATGTTAAGCTTGGCGAATAATACTTTCAGCGCTTCTGCCTGGGGGATGGTGCGCGGGAAGCCGTCCAGCAGGAATCCTTTCTTGCAATCGTCGGCTTGGAGGCGGATCTCCATCATGTCCATGATCAAGGAGTCCGGGACCAGGTCGCCAGCCTTCATGAAGGCCTCGGCTTTTTTGCCAAGTTCGGAGCCTGCTCTGACTTCAGCGCGCAGGATGTCGCCGGTAGAGATCTGGATTGAACCATCCAGGGCGGTAAGAAGTTTTGCTACTGTGCCTTTGCCGGCGCCCGGGGCGCCTAATAACATTACTTTCATCGTGATTCTCCTTGAAAAATGTGCTGGCCGAAATTGTCGTGCTGGCCATCGTGAGTGTGTGATAGACGGAATCTATCAAAAAAAGCAGGGTTTGATTTTTAAGTCACTATTCAGCTCGATTTTGACCTGGCGTTTTAGCAGTAACAGCAAGCAGGCTGGTGACGCAGATGAACAGGGATAGTGACGAATCAAAAACTATACACAATTTTACTCGGGATAGGTAGGGAAAATGTTAGCTTTGAGGCGGTGGGTAATTTGTCTGCAAGCGGAAGGAAGGTTGAAAGTTCAAGGTAGTTTTGTTGCTATTATTTAAGACGGGCGGTGACCCATTCGTAAAGCTTTTGAGCGCCTGCGTGCTTGTAGCTGCAGTCAATGGCCTTATCGAGCACTTTTGCTGCAGTCTTGTACCCGGTGTTTTTTTGAGCCGCGTCGGTGTATGTGTTTGCCTGTTCGATGGTGGCGACTCCCAGGTTAAAATAGAAGACTGCCATGTCTTCAGGCGGAATGCCGTGGTCTTTGCTGGTTCGCCAGATATGGACAATCCGCTCCAGAAAAAAGATGGCTCGCTCATAGTCCTTGATCTCTTTGAAGTGTAGAGCGAATTTGTTGAGCAGCCGAGGGTTGTTCATTTTTTTGTCGATGTATTTCTTATACACAGTTTCTGCTTCTGCTGCCATGGATGGGTCTTCAAGATAGATTTTGAAGATTCGTTCGTAGGTGGCGAGGTCGTCGGGGTTTACCCGGCGCGCGGCGATCTTGAGGCACTTTCTGACGCCATCCTGGTCGCCGATCTTGACAGAGGCCAGAGCCAGGTTCAGGTTGCGCTCAAGTTTATGGGGGGAGAGTTCGCTGATGCGGCTGAGGATTTTACGTTCAGCCGTGTAGTTTTTTTCCCGGTGGAAGATGAGTCCCATGAGGTCGTAGGCTTTGGGGTAGGCCTCTTTCAGCAGGATACACTTTTCAAGGCAGGCCTTTGCCTCGGCGTGTCTCCCTTCTCGGTCATGAATAATGGCAGAGAAGTAGTAGGGGTCGGCTTCCAGGGGTTGAAGGCGGATGGCGGTCTTAAATGCGGCCATGGTTGTTGCTGAGTCTTCCCCCATGGCGAGAAGTGAGCGGCCTTCTTGTAAGGCAATGGTATAGGGTGAGGGGTTGAATTTTTTGTCGAGAACGCGAGAGATCTCTTCTTCCAGTTTGATGGGAGTGAAGGGCTTCAGGATATATGAGTCGACTTCGATTTCGATGGAAGAGAATAACTGACTTTGGTTTTCCTCTGCGGTAATTATGACAAAGGGTAGGTCCCAGAATTTTTCAGAAGACCGTACCTTCTCTAACAGCTCGATTCCGTCCATCTCTGGCATGTTCAGATCTGAGATGATCAGATGTATCGGTTCGCCGGTGGTGAGTTTTTGCCAGGCCACTTTGCCGTTTGGTGCGAGAGTGAATTTTTGGAAACCGAGTCCTTCGAGCATGGCAGTGATCATTTTCTGCATCATGGCATTGTCTTCGACTACAAGGATGCCTAGTGATTTCCGGTCCATACTCAACTCCTGTCTTCGATCTAATACATGGATATGTATCTGTTGCCGGTAGTTCTGTGTTGGTCCTGGTGGGGTGTTTTTCAATGACCTGGTACTATGGCCAAGAAGCGGAGAGTTCTACCTAACAGTATATGAATCTTACGTTACGACAAAGTGCCATGTCTGGCATTAGATGGAAAGAAAAAACTGTTCTCCATCCCTTGAAAATTTGACATAGGGTGGATTTCAAGCTACTTTCTCTCCTGAAGTTTGATAGTCTCGTAAAGAGTCTCTATGTTTGCATAACGATTATATTATATCCGATAAAGGACTATTTCTATGACAGAACAGATTCTTATTGTTGGCGGGGTGGCGGCCGGTCCCAAAACCGCTTGTCGGCTCAAGCGCTTGAGCCCTGAGGCACAGATTACCTTGGTTGATAAGGACAGTCTGATCTCTTACGGAGGCTGCGGAATTCCCTATTATGTTTCCGGAGATGTCTCGGATGAAAAGGAGTTGCGTTCCACGAGCTTTCATGCCGTGCGCGACCCCTTATTCTTCGACAACGCCAAAGGGGTAATCGTTCGGACCAGGACTCGGGCCAATGCTATTGACCGGAAGAACAGGCTGGTTTCGGTCACCAATCTCGACAGCGGTCAGATAGAGGATCTCTCTTACGATAAGCTGGTCCTTTGCACCGGCTCAACGCCAAGCCGCCCCCCACTTCCTGGCGCCGATCTGCCTGGAGTTTTTGTGATCAGCGATATGCATCAGGCCATTGCCATCAAGGATCAAATTGCCAAAGGCAAGGTCGGGCGGACGGTGGTGATTGGCGGCGGTCCGATTGGTATCGAAATGGCAGAGGCTTTTGGTGATCTCTGGGGGCTTGATACCACGATTATTGAGTTGATGCCCAATCTTCTGCCCCGGATTGTTGATCCCATATTTTCCAGAATGTTGCGGCACCATCTTGAGGGCCACGGTATTTCTGTTTTTACGGATGAGAGGGTTCAGGCGATTCAACAGGACGATGGCGGCTACCGGGTGGTCACCGACAAACAGGAAATCTCTGCCGATCTGATTGTCATGGCCGTCGGGGTCAGGCCGCGCAGTGAATTGGCTCGTGAGGCCGGGTTGCTGGTGGGGCCAATGGGCGGTATTGTGGTCAATAACCGTCTGCAGACCTCTGATCCCAATATCTATGCTGCCGGGGATTGTATCGAAACTAATCATCTTATCTCCGGGAAACGGGCCCAAGCGCCATTCGGTTCGCTGGCCAACCGTCAGGGGAGAGTGGTGGCAGATAATTTGGCAGGGATTGCCAGTGTTTTTCCTGGGGTTATCAACTCTTTCATTATGAAGGCCTTTGATGTGGCAATCGGAGCCACGGGCATGAGTCTTGAGACCGCGCTGGCCGATGGTTTTGATGCTGACCGAGTGATTACTGCCCAATCCGATCGCGCTCATTTTTTCCCGACTCAGGCTATCATCCCGCTGGCAATGGTCTTTGACCGCCGGACCCGGCAGGTCCTGGGGGTTCAAGGGTTTGGGCCTATGGGTGACGCGGTCCTTGCTCGTCTTGATGCCGCTGCCGCATTGCTCGCCAAGGGAGCGACAGTCGAGGATTTTATCAATCTCGAGATGGCGTATGCCCCTCCTTTTGCGACAGCGCTGGATGCTTTGAACGCTACGGCTAATGTTGCCGAAAATGCTATTGCCGGACGTCTGCGGACGGTGGTCATAGAGGACTTCTTGGCTTGGATGGAGCAGCCTGGATTGCACCCTGATTGGAGAGCCTTGGATATCAGACATCCTAACGAGGCAGGAGCTTTCTGTGCGGCTTTTGCTGACCGCTGGCTGGCGATTCCCTATGTTGAGGTCAGGACGCGGTTGTCCGAGATTCCTGAAACCGATACTCTGATTATCATCTGCGATGCTGGCACACGTTCTTATGAGATTCAGTGTCTCCTCGATAGTGTCGGCAGGCGCAATAGCTTGGTTCTTGGCGGGGGCTTTAATATTATTCGCCGGATCCGGGTTGACTGGTGGCCAAAATAGCATCGGGCAATAACGGATGACGATCTTGATAAGGCGGGGTGATCATCGTCCGGGACTCAAAGGATTGGTGGCGCTTGCGGCATTCGTGGTTTTGTCGGGTGTTGCTCTTGGTGTGGCCAATGCTTTTGTCGATGAGGAAAAGATCAACATCAACATTGCGGGAGTCAGTGAGATCGAAAAGCTCCCTTTTGTCGGTAAGGCCAAGGCCCGGGCTATAGTTCGTTACCGGGATCATAACGGTTCTTTCGAAACCCTTGATGAACTGCGCTCGGTGCCGGATCTGGGAGAAAGCACTTTCCTGGCGATTAAGCCGTATCTGGTTCTTTTCAATTCGACCATGGCAGGGGGGAGTCGAGAGCCAGGTCAGAAGATTCTGACTCAGCCTGGTCAGGTGCGGCTCTTGACGGATCGGGACTATTTCCCGGTCCTTGAACGCATGATCGCTCAAGCCGAACGGAGCATTGATCTGGTCATGTTTGTGTTTAAAATCACCGATTCATCTAATAATCGCGCAGCCGCTTTGATTGAGGATTTGATCAAGGCCCGTAAGCGTGGAGTAATGGTCACTGTGCTGCTTGAAAATTCGGGCTACGACTCAGATATCAATAGTGCGAATAAACGGGTGGCTGCCCGTTTGAAAAAACAGGGGGTCACTGTCCGCTTTGATTCGGAAAAAGTGACTACCCACGCCAAAGCCGTGGTGATTGATCGTCGGTATACTCTGATTGGGAGCCATAACTTTACTAGCTCTGCCCTATCTAAGAACCATGAGGCTTCGCTGCTGGTTGATAATCAGGCTCTCGCCAGTCAGCTCGTGGATTATATGCGTGGTATCCGTTAACGAACTTGTTTTCAGGTGGTTACCCTGAAGGACGATTGAAGGCAGAGTGGATGAGAGTAATCGTTCACCAGAAGCGTTGAACGTGCGGATTTCACCGGGCTGTAACCGTTTTCCGGGTGTCCCAGATGCGCGAAAACGGTCTGCGAAGTGTGCTAGTTGCACATGAGCAGGCCGTTGACAAAGCAGATGGGGGTCCGGTGAACGGTTACGGATGAGACACGATGTGGGAGCGGCTAAAGCTCGTAGAGCGTTTCATCGCGGATCGGGGCGCTTCGGCCTCCTCCTCGTTTTCTCTTTCTGGATTCTAGGGTAAAGGGGTCTTCGTTTTCGAGGATATCACCCATCTCCTTTTCAATGGCTTCCGGATCTTCTCCCGCCTCCATCCGGCTCAAGACCTCCTCCATCCCAGCGCCTAGGTTCATTCCAGCTTTTTCACTGAATCGGCGCATGATTCTGGCCATTTGTTGTGGGTCATCTTCGTTGATATTCTCTGCCTCCTGGGCCAACTCTCCCATTACGCGCTCCATCCGGCTTTCGTCGATGTCAGGCATGCCGTCGTCATCTTTTGCCCGGCCGAGAGTACTGAACAGCGATATCTGTCTGCTCAGGGTCTTGTTGCATTTGGGGCAGGCAGGAGTGGCGCTGGTATTGACCCGGCTGGAGAAGAAGTTGAAAACGGTATTGCAGGTATCACAATAGAATTCATAGATAGGCATTGTTTATAGCTCCAAGTAAAAATTTGGCATGAGATGAGTAACTGCTCAGGTTGTCGGTTTACGGTTGACAGTTGACGGTGATTGGGTTCTGCCAATGGCTGAGGACACACTGACATTGAGTATCATACGATGATTTATGACAAACCATAATTCTTTTAACCGTAAACCGATAACTGATTACCGTTAACCTGAGCAGTTACCCCAAGGTTATGATTTCCGTCGAACGATTCGAACTTTTTTCGTGCCAGCAGCAGCTGTCCCGGTCCCGGGAACTGTTCGGCGCACCATGATTTTTTTTTGGCTGGTGCCGGTTGGAGATGACCTGTTTTCAGTTGATTGCTCTGGTAAGGGTTGGCCATAAGAACAGCCTGCTCTTGGGCAGCGGAGTTGAGTGCCCCCCTGGACTATTTTTTCGACAAGGTACGGAGAATTGCATAACCCGCACGGGAGATAGTGAGGGGTGGACCAGGACATGAATTGGCAGTCATTATGGGCACAGGAAAAGAAGTCTTTTCCTGTGGGGGTCTGCTTTCTGGTGAGGGCATGGCCACAAAGAGGGCAAGGGAATTCTTGAGTGTTTTCGGAGTAGCGGCAGGTTGGGAATCCTGAGCATCCCCAATATGTTCCGAATTGATCTTGCTTGATGACCAGGGATTTACCGCAGGCAGGGCAGTTTTTTTCCTTAGAATCAAGAGGTGGCTGTGGGGTGTGTTCTGGTCGCTGATTCGTAGCATCTGCTACCGCGCTCTTGTTTGATACGGAGTCTGTAAAGAGTTTTAGTAGATCTTCGGGAGGTGTGTTGGTTTCGAGCGCTGATTCTGGCTCTGGCTTGTCATGACTAAGGAGTTTGTCCGAGAGAGGGGTGCCTGCGTCAGTGTCTTCAATTTCTATGGTGATGCTTTGTTCATCTTGGGGGGGGGGCGTTGGTGGTCTTGTTTCTAAGGTTTGGGAAGCAGGATGAGAGGATTTGATGATTGCCTCATCGGTAGTGGGTTGTTTGGCCTCTGCCGGAGGGAGGGGGGCGTTGGTGGCTATGGGTGAGGTGTCAGTTTCGATGGCGACTGGGGTGGGTGTCGCCTGTTTGATGATGGTGCTTGATGCCCTGGATCTGGTGGTCGATACTCTTGCTGGGGTCTTGGTCTTGATCAGCGCCTTTCCATGGAGCATCAAGGTCTGATCGAACTGCCTGAGGGCGAAGGTCAGGTCTTTGCGGCTAGTTAATGCTTCATTAATGGTTTGCTCAATGTAGGCGGAGAGGTTAACTCCCTGCATTTGGGGGAAGGCCCGGGACAGGATGGCAACGACTTGATTTGCCTGGTTAGTCGCTTTCAGCAACCCTTGTTCTGATATCCCAAGATATCCCAGCGCAGCCAAGTCCCCAATCAGGCGGATTGTGGCAGGGTCAGCAGCTATTGAAAAATCAGCTAGTTCTGCGAGCAGGGATTCGATGGTATATGGTTCAACCCCTTGATTTTCGAGGGAACTTGGCTGGCAGTTGAGCGTGGCTCGGAATTGCTGTCCCTTCGCAATTTCTGAGAGTGAAAATGGTGACTGCCACTTGTTCAACTGCGCAGGGAGTGCCTTGAGAAATCCAGGATCGATCAATTCGTTGTAATGAGACTGGAAGCCATAGTTGCTGTTAACGAGAAAGTCGATGGAAAACGATTCGCCAAGCGCTGGTTTCATCTGGCTGGCTAGGGCTTGGGATCGGATTAAGTCATAGAGAGATAGTTCGTCTTGGCTGAGAGGCTGGTTAAGACTCAGGCCATCAAGGTGGGGGAATAGAGGGACGATTGACCCGGAGTCGAGGGTGGCTTGCTCTCTTAAGTTTGATTCTCCATACAGGGTGGAGACTTGTTGGCGCAGTGATGTGAGAGTAGCTGCAGAAGGGGGAGGTGTCCCAGGGGAAGGTGATGTGATCAGCCCCATGGTTTGGCCCTGGTGAACGATTCCATGGTAGAGTCTGGTGATGATTTGGGTGACTTGAATCGGGTTAAGGCCTAGGTGCAACAAGGCATCCTGTGTTAGCTCTGGTAAATGGTACGCGGCTGGGGGAGGGATCGAAAGCGGTGAACGGGTTACGATATCGACATCGAAGGGACTTTTTTCCAATTTGCTCGCAAGGGAGAGAACCTTGTCTTGGTCGGAAAACAGTCCATGGATGGGGACATCTTTTCCGATGGAGAGGGTTGCCGGAAAGCTTTGTTTTGTGCCGTCGACAGTGCCTGTAAGTTGCCATTTCATGGTTTGGGGAGCTGCGCTCTGTCCTTGCTGGTTCTCAACCAGTAAGAACAGGATGGTCAAGCTGTGATGTCGTAACAATAAATTCCCTGGTCCTCGATCCGTCCCGAGCAGGCGCTGGAGGTGGCGCCCCAGGTATTCGTCAAAGAGGTGTCTGCTGTATGTTGATTGGCCGAGATGAGAGTCGGGGGGGGCAATAACCTGCATGGCTGAGTCAAGCTCATGCGAGGAGAATCCGGTCGGTTTGAGGCGATGTATGGTGTGGGTGGCGGCGCCGAGTTGTGCCGCAAAGCCTCCTATCTGCCAACTGATCAATTCACCTTTGGCGTCGGTATCGAAGGCCAGGATGATCTCCTGGTATTGCTCGGCATTGAGGGTCGTGGTGAGTTCTTCGGCAGCTGGGAGCGGATCGAAGTGAAATATATCTTTGGTCGTGTTTCCAGAGACAGTTTGGTAGGAGGTGGTGAACAGCGGCCATTGACAGAGGATGCTATCGGTGTCGAGGCCATAATAGGCTTTCAGGAACTCAATCTTGGTTGCTGCCTCAGCAATGACGAGTCGTTTGGTCATGGAAAACCTCTGTGTTGTCGTGCCAGGTTGGCTGAAGAGGCAAGACATAGGGTGAGAAAGGGGTGAAGGTGACTTCAGAGTAGGTCATTTTTTTTACTTGCTTGTGAGTGATTCCGATAGGCGTTTCAGCGGTACGTGTAATCCTCTGATGGTATACTCACTTGAGTGAAGACGCTTTGGACATAGTATAATTAAGGAATTTTAATTGGAAGAAAAATATGTTTTTTAATAACTGATGGGGGGTGAATGGTTGAATTGCTTGCTGATGCATGTAAAACCATGCTTACCTTGATGTGCCTCCTTGTGGTTTGATGAGTGTAGCTGCCGGGGTAAACGTTCAGCCGCGCTGTGAACGGTTACTGCCGGGTGTCGCAAGCTAACATAATAGAGGGATAAGTCTATCCCATGGAGATGTGATCCAACGATGTCTATTCTTGTCACTGTTGAGGGGATTGATCAAGCGATTACCAGTCTTTCCCTTACTCCAGATACTCAGAAAACGAAGTTGATTGCAGCTATCCGGAGTCGTCTGGCCGACCAGGAAGTCCTTGGTGAGATAACGGAAATTGCCGTTGATGAGTTGATTGAAGATATTTGGGGAGAGGGTGATGCGGCAGCTATAAAGAGCAGGCGGAAAAGTTTCAGTAGCTTGAAGTCCGCACTTAATAAGAGTTTGAAAGAGCTTGACGCCCAAGGGCTGAATCCCGAGGGGGTCATCATTGGCAGGAATAATGTCTTTGAGGTCTCGGAGGAGCATAAAAATGCTCTTTTGGATAAACTTGGGGTAGGGTCTCAGGCTGATGGAGGTCGCATGGCCGAGATGTTTGCCTCTTTCAAGAAGGTCTATCCAGATTCTGCTCGCGAGCAGGGGATGAAGGAGTTGACGAATCTGTTCCAGGGGTTAGAAGAGGCGAAGGCCTTGATTGCTGGTTTGCGGCGGGAAGTGCAGGAGAAAGATCGTCAGATTGTGGGGTTGCAAAAAACGATTAATTCTCAGGTTCACCAAGGAGGGGTGGATGATGGAGGTCTATCTGGGGGGCTTGGTATTGAGCCTGTCACGGAAGGCGGACAACTAGAGAGTCGTGATGGGATCGATGTTTTTGATGTAAAGGGGGGGGAAGTAGAGGATGTCGAGATAGTTGAGGTCGAAGAGTCTGAGCTTGGCGAACCAGGTGGTGAAGTCGGGTTGGGTGGAGAGCAAGGCGGGGCGTTGGCAGAGGGGCTCGGTGAAGGTGAGT
>VMSU01000014.1 GCA_013792005.1 Desulfobulbaceae bacterium | reverse complement strand
GCTCAGAGAGCTGATAAACATTTGCGGAAAAAACGACATCGCCCGCGGCCCACCGATTATCCCCCCTTATTTTTTCGGGTACGATGGGCAGGGGCATCGACGTGGTCCCTCATCGCTCTTTGCCCATTGGGCGCTTAAAGGGATAGACAGCTCAATTTCCCGAATCTGGCGGGAGGCTAGGCGATCCAAACATCGCAGTTACGATCTTTGGATCTACTCTGATCATGGTCAGGAAAAAAGCAAATCCTATATCAATGAATATGGAATAACGATTGAAGAGGCAGTATCCGCTGTCTTCACCAAATTCAACCATACCAACATACTGCCACACGTTAATGGGTTGGGAGGAATTCAATCACAACGAATCAGAAACCTTGGCGGGGAACGGACGCAAAAGATCTTTGCCCGCCAACAGGTTACGGAAGTGGAGCACAGGGTCCATGGTTTGGCCATGACAGCCATGGGCCCCTTGGCCCACGTCTACATTCCAACCCCACTTACCCTTGATGATTATGATGCCCTGGCTAATGATCTGGTCCATAACGCCCACATACCATTGGTTCTCTTTGATGCCGACACAGGAAAGATATCTGCCTGGACCAAAGAAGGGAAGTGCCTGCTGCCAGAAGACAAAGAGAAAATTCTCGGTGCCGACCACCCTTTCCTGGCTGAACTGTGTCGTGATTTGATTGCCCTCTGCCAACACCCTGAGAGCGGCGATTTTGTGCTCTGTGGGTGGCGGGCAGGAGGAGAATCAATCACTTTTCCACAAGAAAATGGCTCCCACTGTGGACCAGGGCCTGAGGAGACCAGAGGATTTTCCCTGCTGCCAGACGATACCGTCCTGCCGGAAGAACGGAAAAGTTATCTTCGTCCTCACGATTTACGTACTGCCGCCTTTCACATCCTTGGCAGGTCAGAGCGAAGAAGCGCTCCTCGGCCAGTAAGACGACCAGGAGACAAACGACTGGTACGCGTCATGACCTATAACGTTCATAGCTGTATCGGCATGGACGGTAAAATCTCCCCGGAACGAATTGCCAGGGTCATAGCCCAACACCAACCAGACATAGTCGCACTGCAGGAAGTGGATGTCGGCAAATCACGAACTGGCGGCATCGACCAGGCCCATCGTATTGCCCAATATCTCCAGATGGATTTTCATTTTTACCCAACATTTCGCATAGAAGAGGAGTTATACGGCGATGCAATCCTGACCCATTTCCCGATGCAACTGGTCAAAACAGGTCAACTCCCTGGCTTGGCAAGCAGACCGCAGCTCGAACCTCGCGGGGCAATCTGGGTTCGAATCAAAATCGATGACAAGGAGATCCAGTGCATCAATACTCACCTGGGGCTGTTTCCCAAAGAACGTCGGAACCAGGTCAAGGCCCTGATCGGCAATGAGTGGCTCGGCCACCCGGAATGTCATGACCCGGTTATTCTCTGCGGGGACTTCAATGCCCCACCCTCGTCTCCTGTCTGTCAACTCTTGAAAAGTCGGCTGATGGACGTCCAACTTGAGCTAACCGATCAAAGACCCAAGAAAACCTTTTTTGGCCGATATCCGCTGGTCCGAATTGATCATATTTTCACCACTCCTGACATAGATGTGGTGGGTGTTGACGTCCCGATCAACGAATTGTCCCAAGTCGCCTCTGATCATCTGCCCTTGACGGCCGAAATCAGAATTCCATGACTTACGAAGTCGCAGAAAAGCCCCGACTTCGAAAAAACCGCCCTCCTTCGATGCGGATTTAATCCAGCCACACAATCAAAAGGAGAATCCCCCCTATGTTTGACTATAATTCAGAATTCACCCTGCCGGTCTTGACCTTGAAAGATGTTGTTATCTTTCCCCATGTGACACTGCCTGTCACTACTGAGAGGCCAACTGCCATTGCTGCAATTAACGAGACGCTCCAATTGCCGGAAAAAAATCTCCTGGTCCTTGCTCAAAAAAATCCCTCTGTTACTGTGCCTCAGCCAGAGGATCTTTTTTCCATCGGGACAATGGCGACCATCCGGCTTATTGCCCGTTCCGAAAAGTTTATCCAGATTCTGCTCCAGGGAGTTGAACGATGCACGGTACTGGGCTATCAATCGGCCACACCTTTCCTGTTGGCACGGGTAAAGCTTTTCCCGTATCCTGTTGAAAAAGGTCCGGAAATTGAAGCCCTCCAATTAGAAACATTAGAGCTCGTCAATAAGTACCTGACCTTAGGTCACCCTGAGCTGAGTATCTCCTTCCCGGAACTCCACTCACCAGACACGGATATCCTGCAGCTTATCTATCCACTGGCACAATTTTTCATCCAAGAATATACCAAAGCCCAGTTCATCCTTGCCGCCCCAACCCGGATGGAAGTTATGAAAATTATCCAATCAATCCTGAGTCATGAAGTTAAAGTCCTAGAACTCCGCAAAAAAATCAGTCAACAAACCCACGAGAAACTAAGCCGCGAACAAAAAGAATATGTCCTCCGAGCACAACTCCAAGAGATCCATGAACAACTCGGTGACAAAACCTCCGTCGAAAGTGATGTCCAGTCATTGCGGGAACGCATTCATAAGTTTCACTGGTCAGAAGAGATAGAAAAAGAGGTGGAACGTGAACTGTCCCGCCTTGAACGAACCCCGTCCCACTCCCCCGATTACCAGATAACGCTGGGCCATCTTGAGCTGATCATGGAGCTGCCCTGGACTGCCTCGTCCTCCGACAACCTTAACCTGAGCAATGCGCGCCAAGTTCTGGACGATGACCATTACGGGCTGAAAGAGATCAAGGAACGTATCATTGAACACCTGGCGGTCATGAAACTTAACCCTGACGCCAAGGGCCCAATCCTCTGTTTTGTTGGTCCCCCTGGGGTCGGCAAAACCTCCCTTGGCCAATCAATCGCCAAGGCGCTCGAGAGAAATTTCGAACATTTCAGCCTTGGTGGCCTGCACGACGAGGCCGAATTGCGAGGTCATCGCCGTACCTACATTGGCGCCATGCCCGGTCGCATCATCCAGAGCCTGCGTCGTTCCGGCACAAAAAATCCACTGCTGATGCTGGACGAAATCGACAAACTCGGTCGTGACTATCGAGGAGATCCGGCTGCGGCGCTCATGGAAATTTTAGATCCTGAACAAAACAACACCTTTCGAGACAACTATCTCGATTTACCTTTTGATCTTTCTCAGGTTTTTTTTATTACCACCGCTAATACTACCGACACTATCCCCAAACCACTGCTCGACCGCATGGAGATCATCAACTTAAGCGGCTACTACGAAGAAGAGAAAATTGAAATCGCCAAAAGATATCTGTTACCGCGCCAGAAAAATCAAGCAGGACTCGGGCAGGAGAATTTTGCTATTCACGATGAGGCCTTGATGGCCTTGATCAGGCGTTACACCAGAGAAGCTGGGGTCAGGGAACTTGAGCGGATGCTGGGAAGGCTGGCCCGCAAAGTGGCGGTCAAATTTGCTGAACTCAACACTTCCCCGGCGATGATTCAGTATGATGATCTTTCAGAGATGCTTGGCCCAGAACGATTTTTCGTTGAACAACTGCGAAAGACCCTACCGATTGGGGTGGCAACAGGTCTGGCGTGGACCGAGGCAGGAGGAGATGTGTTATACGTTGAAACCATTGTGCTGCCAAAAAAAGAGAAATTCACCCTGACCGGGCACTTAGGCGAGGTGATGAAGGAGTCTGCCCATGCTGCCAACAGTTATGTCCTATCGCAATGTGATGCCCTTGGAATAAAGAAATACCATACCCCGGTCCACATCCATGTGCCATCCGGCGCCATTCCCAAAGACGGCCCGTCAGCAGGGGTGACAATTGCTGCGGCCTTAGCCTCGCTCTATGCCAATTTGCCAGTGCGTAGTGATACCGCGATGACGGGAGAGATCACCTTAAGCGGACTGGTGCTGCCGGTGGGCGGGATAAAGGAGAAGCTGCTTGCCGCACAAAGGGCAGGGATCAGGCGGGTCGTCATACCGAAAGACAACAAAAAAGATCTCAAGAACTTACCTGATTATGCCACCCAAAAAATGGAATTCATTTTTGTTGAAACTATCCGGGATGTCTTGGCAGACGTGATCCCAACTTTATTGAAGTAATCACAACTACTGAAGTTAACGGTTGGCAGTTACCTGTTAGCGAAATCTACCAACGGCTAGTGTTTAATTGTAAAATTACCTTGTATCGTCATTCCGGCAAAGGTCGGAATGACGGCTGTGAAGATATCGATTATCTCTGCAATTAAACACTAGTATTCTTGTAAGTTTGGTTAGCGAGGCATAACCCAATATCCCCCTGCTTAATTGAAAACAGTATTGCAGGCAAGCACAAGCAACAGGGGCAACTCTTCAGCGCCCGACTGGATATCAGTGTGCCAGGCAAGGCAACGAGCTGGTAATCAATCGCGAAAAAGATGAAGACCTCTATGTGGCGCTGCGGGATGTGTTCGATGCCACCAAACGCCAATTGGAGGAATATGGCCAACTTTTTTTCGCTCCCCGCTTGGCTCAAGGAAATCCTCGCCGATTCCTTCAAAAAAAACCTCATCCTTCTCCTTTGCCTGCTTGGACTCGGCCTCTATGCCGCTGAAAAGTATCATAAGAATGCTGCCGATCACAGGATCGATCAAATCGCTTTCTTCTTTCACCCACAATGTCCTCACTGCCAGAAACAGAAAGAATTTAATCCCTACCTGAAGGCCAAGTACCCTGAATTGCACTGGGCTGAGTATGACACCTCGCTCACGGAAAACGCCAAGTTACTAGTCGAGTTCATCGAACAAAGCGATCGCAGATCAAAACGCATCGGTGTCCCCATGACCTTTATCGGCCCTTATGTGATTTACGGATTTGATACCGCCAAAACCACCGGGATGGCCCTCGAACAAGCAATACAGGCCGTTCTCACCAACAACCCCTCACTCTATGACCAAAAGGAACAGGACTGGCAACACCAAAAGACCATCGATATTCCCTTACTCGGCAAAATCAATCTTGCCGAGTATTCCTTGCTCTCCCTTGCCATGATCATTGGACTTGTGGATGGCTTTAACCCCTGCGCGATGTGGGTGTTGGTCTATCTTATCTCACTGATCATGACCCTGAAAGATCGCAGGAAAATCTGGCTACTGGTTGGCACCTTTATCGTGGCGTCGGGAATCCTCTATTTCCTGTTCATGACCGCCTGGCTCAACGTCTTTCTCTTCCTGGGGTATATCCGGGTCCTGACGCTCATCATCGGCCTTGCCGCCCTTGGCAACGGCATATTAACTATCCGGGAATACCTGCAAACCAAGGGAGAACTATCCTGCAAGATTGGAGATCCAGAATCAAAGAAAAAAACCATCAGTCGGATCGAGCACATTGTTCATGCACCGATCTCCTGCACTTCGGTGCTGGCAATCATTGCCCTGGCCTTCATCATTAATTCAATCGAATTCGCCTGCTCAGCTGCCCTACCGGCAATTTACACCCACACACTCGCTCTTCGAAATCTCCCACCCCTCCTTTATTACGGTTATATTCTGGTCTATGATTTCTTTTTCATGCTTGACGACCTGATTATCTTTAGCATGGCAGTATTGGCACTCGATGCCGGCATTGGTCACCGGTACGCCAAATACTGTAAGATCATCGGCGGCATCGTGCTCTTGCTCCTCGGTGGGGTAATGGTCTTCCAACCGGGGATGCTGCGCTAAGGGACGCGGAAATTACCAATTTACCATAACGCATCCCGGCTTTGGGCCATCTTTGGTCGCGCCTCAATCACAAAATCCTCGACGTAGCACTGCTACGCCTGCGGTTTTGTTCAATCGGCGCAACCAAATCTGACCCAGATCCGGGCGCGATCCAGGTAAATTGGTAATTTCCGAGTCCCTAAGAAGTTAAGATGCTATTTGCAATCCAAACCGGTATGTGCTAATGATTTTCAGTTCAGATCCGCAGCCGAGACAAACACAAAAAGGAAGGAAAAAATATGGTATCACAAACGATTAACTACACCGAAGTTGATGAAGCACCCGCCCTGGCGACCTACTCCCTGCTCCCGATTCTTCAGGCATACACCACGGGATCCGGCATTTCTATTGAAAGAAAGGACATCTCCCTCTCCGGAAGAATTATCGCCAACTTTCCCGAGAATCTCACCGAGAGTCAACGGGTTCCGGATTATCTCTCCGAACTTGGCAAACTCGCTAAACTTCCGGATACCAACATTATCAAACTCCCCAATATCAGCGCCTCAATTCCGCAGCTGAAAGAGGCCATCAAAGAGTTGCAGGACAAAGGCTATGCCATCCCAAACTACCCAGAATCAGCAAAGACCGATGACGACAAAGCGCTGCAGGCCCGCTTTGCCAAGGTGCTCGGCAGCGCAGTTAACCCGGTCTTGCGAGAAGGCAACTCCGATAGAAGAGCAGCCGCATCCGTGAAACAGTTTGGCCAGAAAAATCCCCACCGCCTGATGAAGACATGGCCTGCCGACTCCAAATCTCGTGTCACCCACATGAGTGGCGGCGATTTTTACGGCAGCGAAAAATCTCTGACCATCGACAAGGCCTGCGATATCCGAATCGAATTTACCGGCAGTAATGACGCCACCACGATACTCAAGGACAAAACCCCTCTGCTGGCAGGAGAAGTAATCGATGCCTCTTCCATGAATGTGGCAAGCCTGCAAAAATTCTACGCCGAGCAGATTGCAGCGGAAAAGGAAGAAGGCCTGCTCCTCTCCTTGCACCTCAAGGCCACCATGATGAAGGTCTCGGACCCGATCATGTTCGGCCACTGTGTTTCGGTCTTCTACCAGGAGGTTTTCACCAAGCATGCCAACGTCATCAAAGAGTTAGGCGTGAATGCCAACTACGGTTTAGGGGATCTCTACGCTAAAATTGAAACCCTGCCGGCAGCACAGCGGGCAGAGATAGAAGCGGACATCCTCGCCACCTATCAAACAAACTGCGAACTGGCCATGGTGGACTCCCGCAAAGGGATCACCAACCTTCATGTGCCCAACAACGTGATCATCGACGCCTCTATGCCCGTCTTCATCCGGGACGGCGGCAGGATGTGGGGGGCTGACGACAAGTTGCACGACACCATCGCCATGGTGCCGGACCGCTGTTATGCTACTATCTACCAAGAGGTTGTGGACGACTGCAACAAACATGGCTCCTTTGACCCAGCCACCATGGGCTCAGTCTCCAATGTCGGTTTGATGGCCCAAAAAGCAGAAGAGTACGGTTCCCACGACAAAACCTTTGTCGCCCCTGGCCAGGGAACGATCCGCCTGATTGAAATCGCCTCCGGCAAAGAGTTGCTGGCCCAACGAGTAGAAGAAGGGGATATCTTCCGAAGCTGCCAGACCAAAGATGCCCCGATCCGGGACTGGGTCAAACTGGCAGTGAACCGCGCCCGAGCCACAGACACCCCGGCCATCTTCTGGCTGGACCCCAACAGGGGACATGATGCCGAGATTATTGCCAAGGTGAAGGAGTATCTTCCCTCCCACGATACCACCGGGCTTGATATCAGAATCATGAAGCCGGTGGAGGCGATGCGCTTCTCACTAGCAAGAATCAGAAAGGGGGAAGACACCATCTCTGTTACCGGCAATGTGTTGCGTGACTACCTCACCGACCTCTTTCCTATCCTGGAACTGGGGACCAGTGCAAAAATGCTTTCCATCGTCCCGTTGATGAATGGCGGCGGGATGTTCGAGACCGGCGCCGGCGGCTCAGCCCCCAAACATGTCGAACAATTCTTGAAGGAAGGCCATCTACGCTGGGATTCCTTGGGTGAATTCTGCGCCTTGGTGCCCTCGTTCGAGCATATCCACAGCACCTTCAAGAATGAGAAGGCACGGCTGCTTGCCGAGACCCTTGATCAGGCAATAGGGACGTTTCTCGAACACGGCAAATCTCCTTCCCGCAAGGTAGGGGAACTAGACACCAGGGGCAGCCATTTTTACCTGGCTCTCTATTGGGCGCAAAGCCTCGCAGACCAAGACAAAGACCAAGAACTGCAGGCACGGTTCATTAAAGTGGCGCAAGCCCTTGCCGACAACGAGGCACAAATTGTGGCAGAACTCTCTGCAGCCCAGGGTCGACCGGTGGACATTGCCGGCTATTACCGGCCGGATGAAGAAAAGACCGCCCAGGCCATGCGGCCCAGCGCCACCTTCAATGCCATTATCGACGCGCTCTGATTTTCCAAGAGAACCTTTATCTAAAAACAAAAGCCCTCCAAACGTTTGGAGGGCTTTTTGTTTTTAGACCGAAATAGTTCTCTTATCGTAAGCCTACTTTCGTAATCTGTATATCCTGATCAAATAATAGCCAAAAACATCAGTTGCACTTACGAGTTGAATCCGCGGCCAATATCAACCACCCTAATGCAATATCCCCTTGACGATCACATCCACCGCCTCTTGGCTTGAGAGCCCATGCGCCATCAAGGTTTCCATCTGACGCTTGTCCACACTGCCGATAGCGGCCTCATGGGTCACCTTGGCGAGCGGATTGTTCACCTGGACAATCGGCACTGCCCTTGCGATAGCCTGATCTTTAACAATCTCCATACAATCGACATGCCCCCTCGCCCCTGCGGCATTACCCTCGGTAATCCCCCTGACCTCGGCCTTGGCCTGGTCCTCAAGCGCAACCCGTGCCTTGATCAACCCACGCGAGTTTTCCCCGGCCAAGACGACCCTTTCTTTGATAATCAACTCATCATTGCCATGACCAAAAACCCGGGTCGTCAGTTCCACCACGGCGTTTTCAGCTGCCGTGACATCATAGTCAATATCGAGTTTACCCACCCTACCAGTAATGAGGGTAAAATCAGCGCAATACCTGCTATTCTTGCCGACCAGCGCGCTGAGTGTGGGCATGACCTCAATCCCGCCATGAAGTCCGTGATAATGGGTCTCTGCATACCGCATCTCGGCATTTTCACCGATAGCCACCACCGCATTCATGATATGCCGAACTTTTTTGGCCTTCGGGAAGATACAGTGGGCAATGAACGAAGCCTTAGCATCGTCCTCAATCGTTACATCCATCACGATCTCCTGCGTTCCCTCCTCGTGAAGAACACCAAAACACAGGTGCACGGGATTCTCTAACCTTACCCCTGCACGAAGACGCAACCGTGCCGAAATCCCCCGGCTGGTCTCCATCGCTTCGACCTCAAGGCCCTCAACTGTGCGTGAACTGAGAATGGCATGACCGCTAGCCGCCAGATGTGCCGTCTTTGTGTCACCAAGGGCTCCCCGATCTCCTCCGGCCTCGCCAAATACCTGCAGCAATGAATCAAGTTCAGACATAATGGCACTCTCCCTTATTACAGGCCCGACAGTTCTGCAGTTTGTAATGCTCCGCCACCTTGGCCGGATTTCCCGAACAGGTGATCTTGCCACGGCATAACTGGGAGGCCTGATCCGCAATCCCTGCAATCTCCTCGCGGTGGGTAATCAACAACACCGCAGTGCCTTCTTCCCTGAAGACATTGATCACGTTGATGATATCTTGAATAGAGAGCATATCGATGCCAGAGTCCGGTTCGTCCAGAATGGCAAGACGGGGTTTTAAGGCGAGAATAGAGGCCAATTCAATCCGCTTCCGCTCGCCGCCGCTCAAACACCTATCCACCATCCGATCAAGATAACGCTCCGGCGCCAGACCAACTAGTTCAAGATAGTGCGCGGCATCAGCACCCTGATCCTTCAAAGTAAGGTAATCTTTAACCGTGATCCCCTCGAATCTGACTGGCTCCTGCCAGGCCATAGTGATTCCGGAACGTGCCCGCTCATCGATCGGAAGGGCGTTAATTTTCGTTCCATCCAGAACAATGTCTCCAGACATGGGGTGATACCCCTCACAGCCCATAACCAGGTAAGCGAGTGTGCTTTTTCCGGTACCGTTGGTGCCAAGAAGGGCATGAACCTCGCTTGGTTCAAGAGCAAAGGTTATCCCGTCGAGAATGGCTGCCCCCCCGCTCCCTGCCCCGTAAACTACGTTGATCACTTCAAGAAGAGGCATAGTAACTCCGGTGTGACGATATTAGTGCTCGTACTGTGCCAAACAATTACAGTTGACAATCTCGCAAAAAGTCACGGGATGGCTGAAGGCGGGAGGGTCACCTACCTCCACCCCGCAGCGCCTATCAAGGGAACAAATCGCACCCCACAGAGTGTTTCGGTGGAAAAATCGTGCTCACCGACCCGGCGCACCCTGACCAGTTCTTGCAGATAGGACGATGATCCCACCGGAATAACCAGCCTGCCCCCGATGGCAAGCTGGTCGAGCAGGGGCTTTGGGACCTCAGGCGCTCCTGCAGTTACGACAATCGCATCATACGGAGCATGTTCCGGCCACCCCAAGGTGCCATCCCCCTGATAGATAACAATATTAGTATACTCAAGCATTTGAAACCGCCGCCTAGCGCTCTCCGCCAACCCTGTCAGCCGTTCTACCGTATAGACAGTGTCGACGATTCTGCTCAAGACTGCCGCGGCATATCCCGACCCGGTACCGATCTCCAACACTCGATCCACGCTCGCCAACTCTAGTGCCTCGATCATATACGCCACAATATAAGGCTGCGAGATGGTCTGCCCCTCAGCAATCGGCAAGGGGCGATCATCATAGGCGAATGCCGCCATCCCTTCATCGACAAACGCCTCCCGCGGCACTTCCCGCATAGCCTTGATCACCTTGGCATCCCGGATGCCTCGATTAAGCAGGTGATCGGAAACCATCTCCTCGCGACTGATTTCCGGTGGCATGAAAAAATTAAACTTCATCCCTTCAGGAAAATCTCGGCGTCAAACCGACCGCACTCTTGATCAAATGTGGTAGCGCCGATAATGAGACAAGACCCTACGGGATAATTGATCTCGACTTCATAGTTCTCCAGATTCATACCAACCTCCCTTGACGCTCTTAACCGATTATCCGCTTGCGATCACATCCCGATCCCGGGGATAACAGCCCCACAGTCGGGACAGGCGCCATTGTGAATTCTGTTGCTGTCGATAATAAAACCATACCGTTTGATCAGCAGCGCCTCACACGAAGGACACCAGGTATTCTCGCCCCCTTCACCAGGCACATTGCCCTCATAAACGTATTTCAACCCTGCGGCACGACCGATTTCTCGCGCCTTGCGCAGGGTCTCAACCGGTGTCCGATGACGATCAATCAATTTATAGGTTGGGTAAAACTGGGTCACATGCCAAGGGGTTTCGTCCCCCAAATTGGTGACAATAAATGAGGCGATACCCTGCAAATCGGCATCGGAATCATTGAGCCCCGGAATGACCAGGGTGGTGATTTCAAGCCACACCCCCTGTTTACGATACTCGATGAGGGAATCAAGCACCTCAGATAACCGGGCACGAACAGTATCTCGGTAAAACTCCTCTGAAAACCCCTTAAGATCGACATTAGCGGCATCCAGATACGGCGCAATCTTCGTGAGCGCCTCCTTACTGATATAACCATTCGTGACAAACATATTCCCTAGACCTGCCTCTCGGGCAAGGCGAGCTGTATCATAGGCGAACTCGAAGAAGATAGTCGGCTCAGTGTAGGTATAGGAAACAGAACGACAATTACTGTTCCTCGCCCTTTGGACAATTTCCTGAGGGGATACCTGCTCTCCTTGAATGGGGTTACCCCGTGCGGCCTGAGAAATAGTGAAATTCTGACAATGACGACAGTGAAAATTGCATCCCACCGTAGCAATGGAATATGAGGTGCTTCCCGGCATGACATGAAAGAGCGGCTTCTTCTCGATCGGATCCACGTGTTCAGCGCAGATTCTACCATAAACCAAGGTATAGAGCGTGCCGTCATGATTCTCCCTAACCCCACAATTCCCACGCAACCCTTCACCAATCAAGCAGTGAAAACGACAAAGACCGCACCGTACTTTCCCCTCTTCCACTCGTTTATAGAACATCGCTTCTTTCATGCGTTACCTCTCGGTCTCATGAAGACCTGTGGCCGAAATTATTTTCCCAGAAGACACTCTTCACCTATCTAGGACGCTAAATGCCGGCAATCTCCTATCTATCTGCCGCGTCTATTCTCGGCACCAAGCGACCCGGATACTTTTTTCGGCATCACCATAGGCAAAATCAAGGTCCCCCTGGTAGGCATGATGCAAGGCCTCGCCAATCCGCCGTGCCAGATGAACCCCTGTGGTTGTGACTAGAACATGGTCCCCTTCTGGAGCAATAGCCATAATTCGCTCCATGGGATGAGCCCCCTTTTCCTGCTCCTCAATATTGCGGATCAGGTTATTGATCTCCTGACGATGGCTATCAAAAAATGCCCCTCGCAACTCAAGTAAACCGGCGGGATAGGCATCCATAATCCGCTGACAGGCCGGGCAGACAATGGTATGAGCATCAGACGCCACCTCCCACCACGACCAGCGGCCTTCCGAAAATACCGCACCACATTCGCTGCAGACCGTAGGCTCCGGCCACTTGCATCGTTCCTGATAGGTGTCGTGTCGGTCTTCCTGAATAAGTCGGTCCCTTCTTCCATATTGACTTTTATCCATGACATCCCTCCATTTCCCTTAGACTGTTCACGAGTTCCCCCATGTATTGGTCATAAGAAAACTCCCCGCCTTCAACGCCCTGCCGATTCATTTCACACCATTTGCCCTCCACAGTGGCAAGTTACAACTCCTAAGATCATCCTACATATTAATACCTGCAAAACACAAGTAACAAATCAGTTCGATCTCGTGAATTTTCGTAACTATCCACCTTCTGACCCAGAAAGGTGCCGAAGCCCAGAACCGTAACTATTCAGCAGTGCCGCAGATGCTAGGCATCGGCCTGCGATGTGTGCATTCCTACACATGAGCAGGCCGATGCCTAGCATCTGCGGCACTGCTGGACAGTTACGAATTTTCTTTACCCAAAAGCCGAAACTAGCACCAATGAGGAATAGGAGGGGCTACCTAAATTCGCCACTGGCAGGGTTACAATATTTAAACCAAAGTCATTAGGGGGGAACAGCGAGACAAGCTCAACTTGCCAGGGAGGCAAAAAGAAAGGAGTTACTAGAGAAAAATCAAATGATCGACTACCGTGCGCTGCCCGAACCATTCACCAAACCCTGGTGACCAATCCTGCATATCGTATAACACAATATCAGAGCGCCCTGGGGATGACGCGCCCTTGCATCCTCACAGTGACGTGATCACAGCAAAGCTGTGGATATCCCGCACGTTAGCCAGTAAATCTGCAAAAAAGCCCTTCAACAAATCAGCTCTCAGACAAGTCCGCAACAAATTTCTTGATCTGCTCGTGTTGACCAGGGGAAGGATTATTAAACGTGACTCCTACCGTTTGGGTTGTGGCATCACCCTGAGGCGACACCTCTATTTCATCCTTACGGACTACTTTTATCGGCAGTTCAGACACCAAAAAATCCTTCTCGGCGCTAAAAACCACCGCATCACATTCGTCAGATAGATCTTTAGGCTTCAAGTACTTGACGGCAAAACCGCCCTCACTGATATCCAACACATTACCGATACCGGCATCACTGATCGCAACCGTATCATCGGCCAAGGGAAATCGCTTGTGCTTTCGCTTCTCTGGCTTAGCAATTGGGGGCATGACTCATATCCTCACTGTGAAAAATTGTCTGCGTAAAATTTTAATCGCACACCGTTTCCTTACCTAATTGCCAGACTCGCTCGTCCCTTTTTTGAAAACGATTGCAATGCCGACTTGATGCCCTCACATTTCAACCCCAGACCTCTTGGTCAAGAGATATTACACGGTTCAGCCATGATGACAGCAAACCGATTGTAAGCCAAAGTGGTCGCCAGGGCAAAGAGCGAGGTGGCTGCTCCGAGCCCGACCCCGATAAGCGGCGGGGCAATGAGGGCAATGCGGATCATGACCGTGGCCACAGCAAACCCCGAGTTACGAAAGGCAACGTGGTAGCTTGAGCTGTATCGCAGGGAGAGCAGGACCAGGAGCACGTCGGTATAGATCAAAAGGGTATACAGCGACTCGAAAGGGCTTGTCAGATGTGTGCCTGTATATGCCCCCATGAGGCTTCTGCCCACAATGAAAAAGAAGGCGCCAAGAAGCACCAGAGCGATACACTTCTTGGCAGCGATAAAGGTATTCTGCTCCAAATGATCATGAGTGATGGGACGGCGACACTGCGCTCGATAGAAAAAAGCGACTACCATAAAAATACCAAGGGCGCCGATGGCCGAGGCAGCCATAGTGGACACGGCGGGCGCCACCTTATCCCAGATAATCGGCTCTCCCAAATGAGCGACCTCCTTGAACACGTCCCGAAGGAAAATAAGCGAAAGCAATTCGAACTGTTTGCCAACGGAGGAAGAGATGGAGTGGGATATGGCCAGAATGAGTGCGATAACCTCCACAAAGAGCAGCAGGGTGAAGGCGAGCTGAATCGCCATCAAATATGAGCCAGGGACAAAGCCTTCGACCAACGGGGGCAGAAACCCATGCCGTTTCAAATAGATGGCGACCAGTGTGCCAACAAAGCTCGACACCAAGAGTGCGCCGACAACCCGATGGGCAGCATGACTTTCGATCGCAGCCTCCACTGAATCAAAAATCTTTTCCAGCCGTTCAAGGGGGGAACAAATCAAAGGTTATGCCTCCACAATCTCAATGTTGATTTTTCATTCTTCACCCGGAAATGAACTTTCAACCCGTTGGAGTTAAGAGTAAATCTGCATCCCCTAAGTCCAAGTTTCCAGAAAAAACTTTCTGTCTTTTTTATTATCTCAGTTTTCATGCTACTTCCAGCTTTCTGTTGCGCCCCTTTGAATATTTACTAGCCTTGCCCTTCGCCTCTAATCAGCTTAAGAAATACAGCCAACGCGTTGTGAAACCCGGCAGAGTTACAGTGTTCATTGTCTTTTACCGCAATTCTTCAAACATCTGATAAGGAGTTGCGTCGCGACCGTTGCCATAGGCTGAGCAGGTCGTAACGCTTACTAGGTGTGCGGGGAATGGGGGAGAGAATCCCCGACTACCCGAGTATATGCTTTTTCCTATCTTATAAGTCTTTTCAGTAAGATGTCTTCAACGTTCTGACGTGAATCAATTACCAACAATACGTAGACTTTATTGTCAGAAATTCGGTATACGATTCTCCACGGCGCTAAGATGAGTTCGCGATAAAGAAATATACCTTGATCTTGCAACTCTGGAACGATACGACCACTTTCCGGAAAATGGGTGAGGATTAATGCTGTTTCTTTTATTTTCTCAAAAATATTTCTAGCATTTGAGGGGCTATCTTCTTCAATATACAGGATTATATTTTTAAAGTCATCTTCAGCAATACTGGCCCAGTGAACTTTAAATGATGTGCTCATTTTTCTTTTTTCGCCAACATTTTTTCAATGTCTTTAAAAACTCGTTCCTGGGTTTTGGCATTCCTCTGTTTGATGTCTTCCTCACCTTGGGAAATGAGCTTTAGTAGGCCAATAGCCTTGCGCATATTGTCATAGCTCTCAGGGTCTTGAAGAACTCCCCTGGGTTCCCCGTTTTGTGTAATAACAATGGGGCGACGTGTGTCATTAATTTGCTTTAAGATGTCTGCTGCATGTGATTTAAGAAATGAAACTGGCTTGATATCAGATGATATGTTCATGATGGCGCCTCCTGTCTTAATACGGTACCACATTAAGACTACATGTCAATGCGCGATATTTGACTTAGACTGTTAACCGGACAGATGCGAAGCACGCGCAGCAAGATTATTGGCAGATTATTGGCACGTGACCTGACCCCAGACTGGCAGTGCTAACCTAAAATTGACCAGCAAAACGGGGTTGTGCTAACCCAATTTTGACCACCCTGAGCATTACTTTTTCAGGGACAAAATGGGCAAAATGGGAACAGATTTATTTTTCTTCTTTCCTTGGCCGACCAGGGCCTCTTAGCTCTAAACGGCGACCAACTTTTACGGAAATTTCTCTGATAAACTTTCTGTTTGCGGTCAACTGGCCACGCTGGGTGGCTTCCCGAATAAGTTTTCACTCCGTATCAGGAATTGTTTCCCGAAGCCAGGTGGCGTATCTGATTGCTCGCTGGATGGTAGATTCCCCCAGACTCATGTAAAAGGGATCAAGGTCTAGCCAAGGTTGTTCCTTAATGCCAACCTTTGCCGGG
>VMSU01000013.1 GCA_013792005.1 Desulfobulbaceae bacterium | reverse complement strand
GGAGAAAGGCGATCTGCCCTTGGAGATCGTTGATCTCTTCCTGGCGTCCTCCCAGGAGTTCGGCAGCGCCTCTTATCTCAGTGGCCAGTCGACTGAGTTCCGAGTTTTTTTCTTGAATCAACCGGTCATGTTCGTTTTTATGGATATGATCCTCAGGCGAGGACAAAGTGGGTACTTCTCTCTTTGTTAGTTGTTCTTTACAGGCAGACAGCTCATCCTTGTACTGCTGACACTCTTGCGCCCATTTTTTATTCTGCTCATCAAGGGCTTGGGTGGCTTTGGCTCGTTGTGATTCGCCTAGGGCCAGCAGTCGTCGCCGCTCCCTCAAAAACCGCTCCTGAATGGCAATCAGGGTGAGGCCTATGCCCAGGGAGAGCCCCAGGAGGATAAAGAGAAGAGCTTTCATGTCAGGGGAAGATTATTCCGCAGGGCCTGAAAAGCCGATTTTGTCCCAATGTTCAGGGGGGAGGTCGAGCGCTAGCTTCAAGGCCCCGGCGCACCCTGAAAAGTCGGGGTCATCAACGCAGGTTACCTTGACTTCGCCATAATCGCTCAACTGCTTTTCAACCATGGCAGAGAGTCCTTTGAGTTTAGACCCGCCCCCTGCCAGGTAGATATTCTTGAGGACTTCGGTCTGGCTTTCCGGGTCATATCCTTCTAAGATCGAAATGATGTTTTCGACGATGTCCGGGATAATGCTTTCGCAGACTGCGCGTATCTCGCGGGTGATGTCGTATTCGGCCGGTTTTCCTTCGCTGCGGAGGGTGACCTTGACAGGGGCTGCGGGTTCCCCGACAAAGGCATGCTGTTCTTTAATGGTCCGAATCAGGTTGCGGGTGACTTGGACATCGTAAAATTTCTGCAGAATCGCGGATTCCAGGCGTTCGTCAATATAGTCACCGCCCTTAAGAGTGGTGATCTGGTCTTTCATGCCGGGGATTGAGCCCTTGACCCCGCAGATATCAACAGTGCCTGCGCCGATATCGACAATAATGGCATCGTTGAGTTTACCTAAGTGGTAGGCGACCATGAAGGGTTCCGAGACGACCAGCGCAGTCTCCATGACCTCGCGGGAGATTTGCAGCAGGAGTTCCTTGTTCATGATTGAGGCCCGGGAGGGAACGCCAATAATGCCGGCAACCGGAATATCTTCCCCCTGTTTGGCCTCGTTGACTACATGCTTCATCAGTTCCATCGCCGCGATGAAGTCTTTTTCGCTGGCATCGCGGATGACTCCGTCTTCAAGAGGATGGTATAGAGTTAATGCCGATCTGTTTTTCAGGGCTTCGTCACCAAAAACTTGAGTTTTACCCATGAGTTTGATGCCGATGATGTCTTTGGGGTAACCGACGACGGAACGGGTAATGTGTTTATAGCCCCTGTTGGACATGACCGCTGTCCGCGAGGTGCCAAAATCGACTCCGAGGATGAGTTGATTGTTTGTTGGGGTAAGATCGTCTTCCATGGCTATTCCTAATTGTTGGTGTGAAGTTGTATGGACCTGCCCTGTTTGTTGAAAAGAGTCGAGTGGCTGTTGGCCATGCCTGACCAGCGATGCGGTATGTTCGGAAGTGGGGTATCGTCAGAGATCCCAAACGGGGGTCAGTAAAGTCCAACGATTTTATTACAATGGCAGTGTGAATATTGTCAAGTGAATTGCTGGGTTGTCCGGTTTCTTGCAGAGTTAACCGCATAAAAATGGCAATTGAGACGAAAAGGGCAGGGAAAATTGTACAGTTGATCGGTGCGAGAATTTGCGACAGACAATACTTCTTTGACGGTAACTGCTCAGGTTGTCGGTTTACGGTTGACGGTGATTGGGTCCTGCCAATGGCTGAGGACACACTGACATTGAGTATCATGCGATGATTTATGACTAACCATGATTCTTTTAACCGTAAACCGATAACTGATTACCGTTAACCTGTGTAGTTACCTTTGACGAATAGAAACCATCATGCTATGGTGTTCGATGTTTTTTGAGGGGTGCGTCATGAAGGTTTTGGCGACTGTGATTGGAATATAAATGTGTGGAGACTTTCGGTATGAAGACAGACAGCTCTCGTACTTTTTTTCAGCGGGCTCAGCAATCTATTCCCGGCGGGGTAAGTAGTCCGGTTCGGGCGTGCAAGTCGGTGGGATGCGATCCGGTATTTATCGAGCGGGCCAATGGTTCTAAGGTCTATGATGTTGATGGCAATGAATATGTGGATTTTGTCTGCTCCTGGGGGCCGATGATCCTCGGTCATAATCATCCGACCGTGGCTGCGGCGATTCACTCGGCCGTTGATAAGGGGACCAGTTTTGGGGCGCCGTCGCCGATGGAGGTTGAATTGGCAGAGATGGTGTGCCAGGCTATGCCGTCGGTGGAGAAGGTGCGGTTTGTCAACTCCGGCACCGAGGCCACCATGAGCGCTATCCGCCTTGCCCGTGGCTATACCGGCAAGAACGTGGTGGTTAAGTTCGATGGTTGTTATCATGGTCATGCCGATGCCTTTTTGGTTAAGGCAGGTTCTGGGGTGGTGACGTTGGGGATTCCCGGCAGTCCGGGAGTACCCGAAGATGTGGTTAAGAATACGATCTCCATCCCTTACAATGATTTTGAGGTGTTGGAGAAGACCTTGACCGATAGCTCTTTGAATATCGCTTGTGTGATCATGGAGCCTGTTGCTGCCAATATGGGTGTAATACCTGCAGCGCCAGGTTTTCTGGAGCGGGTGCGGGAGTTGACTCGGGCCAACAATATTTTGTTGATTTTTGATGAGGTGATTACCGGGTTTCGGTTGAGCCTTGGCGGTGCTCAGGCAAAATTCAATATTATGCCCGACCTGACATGTATGGGGAAGATCATCGGCGGTGGTTTGCCAGTGGGCGCCTATGGCGGTAAAAAAGAGATTATGAATCTTATTGCCCCGGAAGGTCCAGTGTATCAGGCTGGAACACTTTCCGGAAACCCCTTGGCTATGGCCGCAGGGATCGCCACGCTGAAGGTCCTCAGCGCTCCGGGATTCTATGAGCGGCTGGATAAAAAGGCCGCAGATTTTGCTGGAGAGCTTGAGTCGCTGGCAAAGAAATACTCGATACCAGCGACATTGAACCGCGTCGGATCAGTGATTACGACCTTTTTTACCGGGAGCCCAGTGACTGATTTTACCAGTGCCATGACATCGGACACCGCTAGATTCGCGACATTTTATCAAGATATGCTGGCTCAGGGGATTTATCTGGCTCCGTCCCAGTTTGAGGCGGCATTTATCTCGGACGCGCATTCCAGTGAGGACTTGGCGAAGACATTGGAAAAAACTGAATCGTCGTTCAGAAAATTGGCTAACACCTGAAAAAGGCGTTGACTTTAACTATACCACATGATACCTAGAAACCTGTTTTTAGCCTGGGAAGTATCTTTAATAGGTAGATACACAGGGTGTTGTCACTGGCTGAGCGTCTGTGTCGCCAACTGGCGGCAGACAGTATGAAGCCGCAAGGTACTCGTAAGGAGTTGATGCGGTTGCTGGCCGATTTTTCCACCATCGGCCTCAGCTTGGCGTCAAGTATTTTTGTTGGTTTTGGCATGGGCTATCTGCTTGACGAGAAGTTGTTCGGCGGTCGCACTACCCCTTGGTTCATGTTGATTTTTTTTGGTTTCGGAGTGTTTGCCGGGTTTAGGACCTTGTATCGTCTGACACGCCGTAATGATCTTTAAGAGACCACGGGTTATGGATAGGCAACCAGACTTTTCGCTGAATACTGTTTTGGTGTGTAACTGGGCGCTTCTTGCCGCCATGCCCCTTGCTGCCGCAATGGCCTATTCGGGAAGAATTGCAGTTGCGGTTTTGATCGGAGCAGTTATTGCCAATGCGAGTTTTATCCTGCTTAAGAAGGATTTGACTCAGGTGATGAAAGGTCCTATGCAGGCGGTAAAAGTTCGTTTCTTCATTAAGTATTACATGCGTTTGTCTGTCTTGGCCGTGATGTTGTATTTTTTGGTCAGGTATGGGCAGGTGCATGTGGTTGGATTGCTTGTTGGGTTGTCATCGGTAGTGGTTGGAATTGTTGTTGCCGCTGTCAGCCAGGCAAAAGACATTTATTTTTCAGGAAAGGAGGCACTGTAGGCCGTCATGGAACATCCAATACTATTCATTTCAGTGATATTGCAGGCACTCGGACTGCCGGTCCCACACACTCTGGTTGGTGATACTGTCCTCGCCAAACTTGTTTCTCCGCATATGACGTACACCTGGTTTGTCATGCTGGTATTGATTTTGGTCCCTAAATTAACTATGGGCAAGATCGAGATGATCCCCGGCAAGGGGCAGAACTTCTGGGAAGCGGTTGTCGATGGAATTGAAGGGTTTATGGCGGATAATATGGGAAAGGAGGGGGCCCGGATGATGTTCCCGATGCTGGCTACCTTTGCTTTGTATATTCTGGTTGCCAATATGGTTGGGTTAATGCCGGGTTTCATGTCACCGACTTCTAATCTTAATATCACTCTGGCTTGTACCCTGATCATCTTTGTAACTACCCACATCCTTGGGGTCAAGAGCCATGGGATTGGTTACGTCAAACACTTTCTCGGGCCGATTCCCTGGTTGATTCCTCTGATGCTGCCCATTGAGTTGATCAGTCATTTGGCGAGAATTTTGTCTCTCTCCATTCGTCTCTTTGGTAACATCATGGCCAAAGAAACATTGCTCGGCATTCTGTTTATGCTTGCCGGGGCATATTTTGCACCGCTGCCTATTCTCTGCCTGGGGGTGTTGGTATCGGTGGTGCAGTCCTTGGTTTTTGTCCTGCTGTCGATCCTGTATTTCTCGGCGGCGATGGAGCATGCTCATTAATTAATGTGGGAATGACCGGGGGGGATGATGTCTTCTCCGGCTCCTTGACGATTTTTGCAGTAAGAAGAAGGCCAATCATTTAATTTTATTTAATGGAGGAAAAAGGATGAAGAAGGTAAGTTTGTTGACTGTTGCGATGGTGCTGGGGATGTCTTCTCTGGCGATGGCTGCTGAAGGCGCTGCTGCTGCTGGTGGTGTAAATGTGGCTCTGGTTTGTATTGCTGCGGCTCTGTCGGTTGGTATCGCCGCTCTTGGTTGCGGAATTGGTATGGGAACAGCAGTAGGTGGCGCTTGTACCGGTACTGCACGTAATCCAGAAGCATCTGGCAAGATCACCGTTACCATGATCATCGGTTTGGCTCTGATCGAGTCTTTGACTATTTATGGTCTGGTTATCTCCCTGATCCTGCTGTTCGGTAAGGGCTTGGTTTAATCCGGATATTTAAGGGACTCGGAAATTACCAATTTACCTGGATCACGCCCGGATCTGGGTCAGATTTGGTTGCGCCGATTGAACAAAACCGCAGGCGTAACAGCGCTACGCCGAGGATTTTGTGATTGAGTCGCGACCAAAGATGGCCCAAAGCCGGGATGCGTTATGGTAAATTGGTAATTTCCGCGTCACTAAGCTCTACTTTGCATCAAAAAGGCCGCAGGGAAACCTGTGGCCTTTTTGCGTTTGCGAGTTCGAAAGGCAGGTTTACTTTTTGCCAGGATGTCGCGGAAACGAGACCTAATGGGGTAACTATTTAGTGATGAGGAAAATAAATTATTCCCATAAGTTGTAGGTTGGGTTAGCGGAGCGTAACCCAACTCTAAAAGGCACCATTATTGTTGGGTTACGCTCCGCTAACCCAATCTACGAGAATTAGGGAGTTATAACGGACCATAGGTTGACGGATAACGGATTATCGCAAAACGGTAACCTGAGCCGTTATGCAAAGAGGATGAACGGGTGCTATGGAAAGGAGTCAAGACTGTTTTGTTAAGCCGAGGCGTTGTCATGGCGAGCCCGAGATCTCTGGTACGGTACTCTTCTGCGTCAATCCGGGTGAAGCCCAGTCTGTGGTTCAAGCTGCTGTAAAGTTAGGGGGGCAGCGGCATTTTCTTTATAATTCATCACTTGTGAGTATTCCCGCGTCGAAGGCGTATGCGTGTGGTCCAGCACTTGGCGCTCCGATGGCAGTGATGACCTTAGAAAAGTTAATTGCCTTGGGTGGGCGGCGTTTTGTGGTTTTTGGCACCTGTGGGGCGTTGATTCGCGATTTGTCTCTTGGTGAGGTGTTGATGCCTCAGTGGGCGGTCAGTAGTGAAGGGACCTCGCGGCATTATCCACTGTCGATACCGCCGCGGGTTTCATCGCGACTGCATGCATTGGTATGTGCTTCCCTTATCCACAGTGGTATTGAGGTCAAGGCCGGTGGGGTCTGGACCACAGATGCCCCCTTTCGGGAGACGAGAGCGCAGGTGGTGCGATTGCAGCAACAGGCTGTGGCGGGAGTAGATATGGAGTTCAGCGCCCTGCTCACCGTGGCGGCCTTTCGTGAGGTGGAGTTGGTGGCGGTGATGGTTGTTTCTGATTTGCTGAGCGGGGATGATTGGCTGCCAGGTTTTGGCGCCAAGGCATTTAAAGCGTCGGTTCGCAGGGTGAGTCAGTCCCTGATTGATTTTTGTGTGAAGGACAGTCATGAATAAAAATGTATTTATCGTCAGTCTCGGGTGTCCAAAAAATCTGGTGGATTCAGAAATAATGCTTGGATTGTTGGCGAGCGCTGGGTACCAGACCTGTGCTGAGCCGGAAGAAGCTCAGGTCATCTTGGTAAACACTTGCGGCTTTGTGCAATCGGCTGCGGAAGAGGCGGTTGATGAAATTTTGCAACTTGTAGAGGTCAAGAAACAACGACCTGGTACCCTGTTGGTGGTGACAGGCTGCCTCGTCCAGCGTTACGGCCAGGAGTTGATGCATGAAATGCCGGAAGTTGACCTTTTTCTGGGAACTGAAAGTTTTGCTGATATCGTGGCGCGAATCGAGGCCATTGGAGAGGGGCATGTACCCGAGATGGCCAATCTTACGGGGCCGCCGTTTTTGATGACCAGCGCTATGCCGCGGTTGATTTCAACACCAATTCATCGAGCTTATCTGAAAATAACTGAGGGCTGCTCCAATGCCTGTAGCTATTGTATGATCCCGAGCATTCGCGGACGTTTGCGAAGTCGGGACTTGGATGACGTGGTGTCTGAGGCCAGACGTTTAGAGCGTCTTGGGGTTAAGGAGCTGACCTTGATCGGACAGGATCTTACCGCCTATGGGCTTGATTTGGCATCGAAGGACGCCCGTTTGCCGGAGTTGCTGACCCGTCTCTTACAAGAAACTGACATTCCCTGGTTGCGAACTCTGTATCTCTATCCTCAGCGGATAACCGATCATCTTCTTCAGGTGATTGCCGAGAATGACCGCCTCCTTCCTTATCTTGATATTCCCTTTCAGCATGTCAGTCCATCAATCTTGCGCCTGATGAATAGGCCGAGTGTCGGTGGGGCGCTTGATGAATTAATGGCAAGAATTCGACATATCGTCCCGCAGGCGGCGATCAGGACCACTTTTATCGTGGGATTCCCAGGCGAGACGGAAGCCGATGTGGTGATGCTGGAGGATTTTCTTCAGAAGCACCTGCTGGATCATGTGGGAGTTTTTTCCTATTCCAATGAAGAGGGGTCGGCTGCGGCAAAGCTTCCAGATCACTGTCCGGAAGAAGTCAAGGAGGAGAGGCTTCAGCGTTTGATGGAGCTACAGGCTGGGATTTCGTTAGCCAAGAACCTGCGGCGGGTTGGCACGATTGAGCAGGTCTTGGTGGAAGGGGTGAGCGCAGAGACGGATCTTCTTGTTGAAGGCCGGTTGCGGAGCCAGGCCCCGGACATTGATGGGTGTGTCTACATCAATGCCGGGGAGTGTGCAGTCGGAGATCTGGTGGATGTCGAGATAACAGAGGCTCACACCTACGATCTGGTCGGTGAAATTGTTGATGCGGTGTGAGTGGGTCGAGTCGGTGAAGAAAGAAGAATGAACTCAGCTATCTACTCGTTCCTTTAGTTCCTTGCCGACTTTAAAAAATGGTAGTTTTTTAGGGCGGACCTTAATCTGCTGCCCGGTCTTGGGGTTTCTCCCGGTGTAAGGCTGGTAGGTCTTGACTACAAAACTACCAAACCCACGTATTTCAATGCTATCGCCACGTTCCAGCGATTCCATCATGGTTTCCAGGATGGTGTTCAGAATAGCGCCTGCTTGGCGGAGAGGCATATCCATCTCCTGAGCGAGCGCCTCAATGAGTTCTGATTTGTTCATAAATCCTCCAGAAAGTGTGGCAACTGTATGCCAATATAAACCTAACTAACTGAGGTTATAAATCATTTTTGATATTGTAAAGAAAAATTTTACTTCGGATGAGATATTTTTTTTAGGTTAGGTGGCGAGAAGAGTCGTTCCAGGTCTTTTGTGCTGAGCAGACGGTATGCCCCGAGGGGCAGAGTGCCGAGTCGGAGGTTGCCATAGGCCAAGCGTTTGAGAGCGATTACCGGATGTCCAACCGTCTCAAACATCCGGCGGACTTGGCGTTTGCGGCCTTCGTGGATTACGCACTGAACGGTCGTTGTTTTCTCTGAAGTGTGGTGAATTGAAATTTTGGCAGGCCAGGTCTGTTGGCCGTCAAGAAGTATCCCGTGTTCTAGATTTTTGATTGTTTCCTGACTGATGAGTCCTCGAATCACGGCCTGGTAGGTCCGGTTGATTTCGAATTTTGGGTGGAGCAGGTGTTGGGCAAGCTCTCCGTCGTTGGTCATCAGCAGAGCGCCTTCGGTGTCGATGTCCAAACGTCCCACCGGAAAGAGGCGCAGACCAACAGCTTTGACCAGGGAGGAAACAATTGGGCGGCCTTGGGGGTCGCTCATGGTGGTGACGTATCCTTTGGGTTTATTAAGGAGGACGGTGATTTTTTTTTCTGCGAGTTGGAGTGGGTGGCCATCCACGGTAATCCGATGTGTGTCAGGATCGAATTTATGGCCCATTTCGGTGATCGGCCGACCGTCGACGTAAACGCGGCCTTGACGGATGAAATCTTCTGCTGCCCGGCGAGAACAGATACCGGCTTTGGCTAAAATTTTCTGTAGTCTTTCTTCCATGGGGATTAGTTGTAGTCACCGCGGCGAAATTTTTTTGCCTCAATGACGGTTATTGTGGTCACTCGATCAATCAACAGCGACAAAGGGTCATTTTGTGGCAGTTGCTCCTTGATGTCGAGCAGAGTGGTGGTGTCGCCCTCAAGGGCCTCAACCAGCGGCAGCAGGTCTTTGGGGGCAAGATTGAGATTGTCTAAGGCCTTGCTGAATGAGTCAAGAAGGTCGATGGTGTTTTCACTCATCGACAGGCCGGCCAAACGGAGTTCGACAGGAATTTGCCCTGCGGTCTGTTCTGTCTCTCTGGCGCTGGAGGTAGTGGCAGGAGCCTCTGACGGCATGAGTTGGTCTGTCAGGAGATCAAAAAAAGCACTTGACGAAGTTGACTTGGTTTTTTCAGCGGATTTCTTGTCGGAAATGCGCTGTCCGGTTAAGGGGTTGATGATCATAAGGGCACTCCATGGCGGTAGGGTGCGGCAGAAATTGCCTTGACACTTCATTTGGGTAGAGAGTTTGCAAAATTCCTGCCGTTTTTCTTTTAGTTAGAAAAATTAATCCGTTTCAAGGCGCCTGTTCAGGAGTTTACCCTGGGGTGTAAGGTCGCGTCATCGCCATGATGCCGGAATTAGGCGGGAAATCCTGGAATCTACCTTGTCTTTGGTGACAGAATCAACCTCAAGTATGTGTGGGTACCAGGGCTTCATCCGGCAGTCAAAGACCACTGGCGGGGTGAGGCCTACATGAAAGCGGCGTATCGAGGTGTGTGCTCCATGAAGGTCAGCTGCCGGTTCAAAACGGGTGAACAGGCTCCAGAGAAAGGCTTTGAGGTTTGCTGTTGCCTTGCGGCTATCATCGACGAGTATCACTACTTGCCAGTCGGCAAAAGCGGGGCTTGAGGCGAGGCGCTGGGGCAGCTCTTTGTCTTCGGTAAAAGGTGCTGCTGATAGCACCAGGGTGCCGGGGAGGTAGGGGACGGGGTGGCTTACTCCTTGTGGTAGTTCACCGTTAAAGGTTTGCGGCAAGGAGCGGACCGGCTCTTTGCCGAGGCCCATCATCATGGCCTTTGATCCTTTGTTGACTGAGGGGCCGGTGTAGTCAAGAGTGTCTTGGGAGACATTGGCGAAGACAAAGAGGTCGGTTTGCCAGTTGATTCGCTCAAGGATGTGGCGCCAAAGGGCTGGGAAATCCTCTACGTCAATATCGCCGTCGGTGACGATCAGAAATTTGGTCAGCGAAAGTTGCCCTTCGCCGAAGATGCGCAGTCCCGAGGCAAAGGCCTCTCTGGGATAGCGGTCCATGACCCGGGCGGCAGCCAGGCAGTGGAAGCCTGTGTCGCCGAAGGTTTTGAGCTGGCGGACCCCACTCATTACCAGCGGGAAGAGAGGGGAGAGGAGGTCTTGGAGGAAATCTCCGATGTAATAGTCTTCCTGACGTGGTTGGCCAACTACGGTTGCCGGATAGATGGCGTTTTTTCGGCTGTAGAGGTGTTTGGCCTGGAAGACTGGATAGTCATGGGTCAGTGAGTTGTACCCGTAGTGGTCGCCAAAGGGCCCTTCTGGTCGTCTGACATGGGGTTGGACCAGGCCCTGGACAGCAAATTCGGCGGTGGCAACTAGGGGGTGGTGGCCGGTTGGGCTGTTGACAAGTGGCAGTTTTTGCCCCAGGAGGAGTGATGCCAGAAGGAGTTCCGGGATGTTTTCCGGTAGGGGGGCGATGGCGGCCATCATCAGGGCCGG
Organism: Desulfobulbaceae bacterium; assembly: GCA_013792005.1. Classification (NCBI taxonomy): domain Bacteria; kingdom Pseudomonadati; phylum Thermodesulfobacteriota; class Desulfobulbia; order Desulfobulbales; family Desulfobulbaceae; species Desulfobulbaceae bacterium. The sequence continues at coordinate 7,105 of VMSU01000013.1, read as the reverse complement.
TGGGCCGCCTATGAACAACGTCATGGGCAGGGCTTGCTCCCTCTTTTCGGCTTCGTGGTAATGATATCCTCCACCCTTGTGGATTTGCCAGTGGATGCCCGTCGTCTGGTCGTCGTACCGCTGGATTCGGTACATGCCCAAGTTGTGCCCCCACCCGTCCGGGTGCTCGGTGTATACCAGCGGCAGAGTAACGAAGGCGCCGCCGTCGGTGTCCCAGGAGGTGAGCATGGGGAGTTCTGTCAACTTAGGAGGATTTTGTTGGGATTCGAGAATCGGGGCGTGGCGGACCTTTTTGGTGCCGACGGCCAACCCTTGGCGAAGAAGATTTCGTTGGGACCAAAGTTTCCCGAGACTTGGCGGTCCCATGGATTCCGCCATCTCCACCAGGCCTTTGACAAATTGTTGAGGGCGTCGGCCAAAGGCCAGTTCCAGGCGGCGTTTGGATCCGAATAGATTGGTGACTACTGGAAATCGGCTGCCCTTGACCTTGGTAAAGAGCAGGGCTGGGCCTTGACGGTCAATTACCCGGCGATGGATCTCGGCAATTTCCAGATAGGGATCGACCTCTTCTTCGATCAGGTGGAGTTCTGATTCTCCTTTAAGGAGTTCAAGGTAGGTGGGTAAGTCATTGATGATGCTTGGCACAGGGATTCTCCAAATAGGAACGTCTCATGAGGAAGCGAGGCCCTGGCCCAAACAGAATGGCTGTTGGTCTGGCCAGAGCGCAGGAGGGAGCTTCATGAGTTATTAGTTAACAAAGGTCAGTAGTGATGGTCTCGCAAAAAGTCATGGGATGGCTAAGCAGGTAAGCGAGCCTGCGAGACTCCGAAAGGGCCGATATACAGGTAAGCGATCGAAGAGAGACTCCGAGGCGCAGTGTGCTTTTGCGAATGAGGCGACACATATGGTGTGCCGAATGAGCAAAAGTGCGCTGCAACGCAGTAGATCGGGCTTTTTGCGACGCCATCAGTAGTGGTGATCAGCATAAGCAGAGTGGGGCGCTTATTTCCCAAGAAAGAGCGAGTGGTACTCTTTTTCGGATAAGTGGTTTTTCATCAGACCAGAGATGTGGTCGATTAGTCCCGTTAGTTCGGAGTCGGTGAGACGCGGGGTAAGGACGGCCAACAGTTCCGGACGGCAGAACCGTTGGAGAAAGGCTTGCAAAGAGCGTTCATCTGTAGCTCGATCCCAGCCGAAGCAGATCGATGACGCGTCAAAAGTTGAATTTTTCATGGATGATTCGCCTTAGTCTTCTCTGATTCGCCAATGAAGCGTTCTGCTGCGTGGCCCATCGAATTCGCAGAAGAAAATCCGTTGCCAGGTGCCAAGTTTCAGAGCGCCTCTATCTATAAAGACCATGGCTGATGTTCCTACCATGGCGGTCATGGCATGGGCTGGAGAGTTGCCTTCCAAATGTTTATAATGCGGGCTCTCCGGGATCAGGCGCTTGAAAATGGTGATGAGGTCATCTTGCACTGCCGGGTCGGCGCCTTCGTTAATGGTAATCCCTGCTGTGGTATGGGGGTTATAAAGGTGGCAGATGCCGGACTGGCAGGTGGAGTCCGTGACGGCTCGGCCAATCTGGTTGGTGATATCAATAAGCTCCATTTTTTGTGAACTGTTGACAGCGAGAGTGCCTTTGTGCATGATAGGGTACCTACTTAGAGTACGGACGAGCGGGAGAGATGGTCGACCGGGTATTATTATCTTGGTAATAGCAAATTATGATTGATGGTCTCGCAAAAAGTCACGGGATGGCTAAGCAGGTAAGCGAGCCTGCGAGACTCCGAAAGGGCCGATATACAGGTAAGCGATCGAAGAGAGACTCCGAGGCGCAGTGTGCTTTTGCGAATGAGGCCACACATATGGTGTGCCGAATGAGCAAAAGTGCGCTGCAACGCAGTAGATCGGGATTTTTACGACGCCATCATGATTCACAAGATCTAAAATACCATACAACTATTATGATCGCACTCATGAATTTATTACCGGCATTGCCCCTCTTCATGGAGATGAAGCAGGTTCTTTGGTGATTACCTTTGGGTGGGGAGGGTAGTGTAGTCCCTGTCGGAGTATTGCGAGAATGTTCATGACCGCAAAAAATCGGGATGTTAAATCTGTCAGGGGAGCTGATGGTTGCCCCGGAGGTGGAGGAGGGAGAGGATGAAGTATTATCCAGTCTGTTTGCAGGTGGAAGGACGTCGCTGTCTGGTCGTTGGCGGGGGAAAGGTGGCGGAGCGTAAGGTTCTGGGGCTTCTTGGCAGTGGGGCGGTTGTTATTGTTATTAGTCCCGAGTTGACGCCCGGCTTGGCCCAGTTGGGAGCGGAGGGATCTCTTACCTGGATGTCGCGGGGGTACACGCCTGGTGATGCAGAGGGATTTTTCTTGGTAATGGCGGCAACGGACGACTCGATCGTTCAGAATCAGGTTCGAGATGATGGCCTCCGATTCAATATCTTGGTAAATGTTGCCGATGTCCCGGAAAAGTGTAATTTTATTCTTCCGGCCGTGGTGAAAAGGGGGGCTTTGTCGATCGCTATCTCAACCAGTGGTAAAAGCCCGGCGTTGGCCAAAAAAATACGCCAGGAACTCGAGGTGAAACTGGGACCAGAGTACGAACTGGTAGTCGAGATGATGGGTTTGCTCAGACCTCATGTTTTGCAGTGGAAATTACCTCAAGCAGACAACGAAATCCTTTTTAACGGATTGATGGAGGGGGGGCTGCTCTCACTCGTTGTTGAGCGAGATTGGCCAAAAATTCAGGTTTATCTTGAAGAGGGTCTAGGCCGTGCCTTGCCCCTTGGCTTGGTGGGAGAGTTGAAAAAGCTTGTTCTTAGGTGAAAGGTCTATTGTCAATGATGGGCGATTCTAGTATCGTTTACCAGTAACGGCTATAGGTTGTCGGTTTGCGGTTGACAGTTAACCGTCAACTGATAACCGATAACCTAAGCAGCTCGTTTATAAAAGAGAAATGGTGCTGTTGTGGCATCTTGGTCCGGTGTTTTCTGGGGGTATTTATTATGGATGTGTTATTTCCGCTCACTCTGTTGAGCTATGTGCTGGCCACTATTATGTATGTGGTTTGGTTTGTTAAGCAGCAAAAAGAGTCGCATTTGGCAGCTCGATGGATCTTGACTGCTGCTGGAATCTTACACACCATGACCTTGGTGGCCAGGTATTTTGAGGTTGGACATACCCCGATCACCAATATGCATGAAGCGGTATCTTTTTTTGCCTGGTCGATGACCTGGGGTTTTTTGATTTTTCGTTGGCGTTATCGAGTTAAAAATTTTGGCACCTTTGTCAGTGTCGGGATTACGCTGTTAATGCTCATCGCCGCGCTGGCCTCTCAGGATGTGACCCCGCTGCCGCCTGCCCTCCGCAGCCATTGGCTTCCGGTTCATGCCTCGATTGCCCTGATGGCTAATGCCTTTTTGGCTATGGGATTTTGTGGCGGAATTATGTATCTCCTCCAGGAGCGAGAAATTAAGAGCAGGCGTTTCGGTATTTTTTTTGAGCGTCTGCCTTCGCTCGAGGCTTTGGATAGTTTGAATCAGCACTGTCTTGCTGTCGGGTTCCCTTTGTTGACGCTGGGCATTATTACTGGTTCGTTTTGGGCCAAGCAGGCGTGGGGGAGTTATTGGCAGTGGGATCCCAAGGAGACTTGGTCTTTGATTACCTGGTTTATCTATGCCGCCTTGCTTCATTTTCGTTTTACCATGGGGTGGCGTCGACGGAGGGCGGCGATCATGTCCATGGTCGGTTTTGGCGCTGCGCTGTTTACTTTGTGGGGGGTAACATATCTGCTTGGGGGAATTCATTCTTATGCAGGCTGATACGTTATTGATTGTCGGGGTAAACCACAAAGTGGCGCCGGTTGAGGTTCGTGAAAAACTGGCGCACAATGCTGGTTGTGAAAATCCGGTGGTAGAGATCAAGACAATTCCGGGGTGCCGAGAGTGCTGTTTTCTCGGAACCTGTAACCGGGTTGAGGTGATATGTTCGAGTTCGAGCCCTGAGACGACGGCGCGAGCTGTCCGACAGCATCTCTTTATGGGCAGTGGCCTCTCTGAGGAGGAGATTGACCGGTATAGTTATCTTCACGTGGGGGGCGAGGCGGTACATCATCTGTTCAGAGTGGCGGCCAGTCTGGACTCGATGATTGTCGGAGAGCCCCAGATCTTAGGGCAGTTGAAAAAGGCATATCGGGCGGCCGCAGAGATGCAGACCGTCGGTCCGGTCTTGAACAGGTTCATCAATAAATCCTTCTCGGTTGCCAAGCGAGTGCGCACTGAGACCAATATTGGCAGCAGCGCGGTGTCAATCAGCTATGCCGCCGTACAATTAGCTAAGAAGATTCTGGGTAGTTTGACCGACAAGCGGGTCATGCTGGTTGGGGCGGGGGAGATGGCAGAGCTTGCTGCCGAGCATCTGATTGCTCAGGGTATCGCGGGTGTCGTGGTTGCCAACAGGACCTTGGAGCGGGCGATTACCCTTGCCCAAAGGTTTAACGGGACTGCAGTCTCTTTGGATGGCATGGTCGCAGAGCTTGAGAATGTCGATATCCTGATTAGTTCGACTGGGGCTTCGGGTCTTGTTTTGATGCGAGAGGATATCAAGCCCATCATGAGGCAGCGGATGAACAGGCCCTTGTTCTTGATTGATATTGCCGTGCCTCGTGATTTAGACCCCAAGTTGAATGATTTGGACAACGTTTATCTTTACGACATTGATAACTTGAAAGATGTTGTCGAAGTGAACAAATCCGAGCGGCAGAAAGAAGCGGACAGCGCCTCCCGCATTGTTGACGAGGAAACAGGCAAGTTCCAGCAGTGGTTGGATGGCATGGATGTTACCCCAACTATCGTGGCCATCCGCCACAAGGCTGATGCGATTCGTCTGTCAGAGGTGGAAAAGACCTTGGGACACTTGAGGGATCTTACCCCCAAGCAGGTTCGGGCGATTGAAGTCCTCGCCTCTTCGATTGTAAATAAGATGTTGCACCACCCTATAACCTTTCTTAAAGCAAAGGGTGGTAGTGAGAACCAGACTCAAAAACTTGAAATGGCGCGCAGGTTATTTGGACTTGATCTTGGATCGAACGAGCAGGATGAGGATCATCTTAACGAATAAGAGTGACTAAAAAGTCTTGACTAATAGTAATTTTTACTATTAACTAAGATTATAAACAAAAACTAAGCAATGCAGAGAGTGGGTGGTTTTTATGTTAGAAGACACATCATTGAGAATGACCAAACAGCGGCAGGTAATTCTTGAAGAGTTACGGGCAGTGACCTCACATCCGACAGCTGACGAGATGTATGACATGGTCCGTCGTCGTCTCCCTAATGTGAGTCTTGGGACGGTCTACCGGAATTTGGAGATCTTGGCTGAAAGCGGTGTGGTTCAGAAGATAGACATCGGTGGCACCAAGAAGCGCTTCGACGGTAACGTTGAGGGGCATCATCATTTACGCTGTGTTGAGTGTGGCCGAGTAGACGATGCGCACCTGGAGACGGGTGTGGACCTAGAGGCCATGGCGGGAGCTATTACTGACTATACAATTTTGCGTCATCGGCTCGAATTTATTGGTATTTGCCCTGGTTGTGCAAAACAAGGGGTCTGATCGGTATTTTTCTTGCGTTATTATTAAAATTAGTCCTATATTAATTGCAGGAAGCAGGCTCTTCGATGATGACGTGGACTTGTCTTGGGACAGGATTTTTAGTCGGAATCGATCAAGGTTAATTTAGTCATTAAATCGGATGATTTTCTCTTGCCTGCCGAACTGAAGCTCGGAGAGGGTTTGTTTATTTTACGTGATGAAGGAGGGTTTTTAATGCCGCGATTACATGGAACCGAAACTGAAAAAAATGTTTTGAAGGCCTTTGCGGGTGAGTCTCAGGCCAGGAACCGCTACAGTTATTTCTCTAAGGTGGCCCAAAAGGAAGGGTACGTGCAGATGTCACGAATCTTCGAGGAGACTGCCAATCAGGAAAAAGCTCATGCCAAACGTCTCTTTAAACTTCTGGAAGGCGGGGAGTTGGAGATTACCGCTTCTTTCCCGGCTGGGGTGATCGGTACAACTCTTGAAAATCTAAAAGAGGCTGCCGCAGGCGAGCGTTATGAGCATGCTGTCATGTATCCCGAGTTTGCCAAGATTGCCAAGGCGGAGGGTTTTCCTGATATCGCTTATATCTTTATGTCTATTGCCGTTGCCGAGAAACAACATGAGAAGCGGTATCTGGAGTTAGCAGCCAATATCGAGGCGGGAAGAGTCTTCAAACGGGGGGCTGCCGTCAAGTGGTGGTGTGCCAAATGTGGGTACGTCCATGAGGGAAGTGATGCGCCAGAGACTTGTCCGGCGTGTGCTCACCCTCGGGCATATTATGAGATGCTGGCGGAGAACTGGTAATTCCAGTTCGCATTCAAAACGATACCTTTGTCGGCTGCGCTCCGCTGCTCCTGTCGCGTACTGATGTACGCTCTCGTCGCTGCTCGCTTGCCTTCGCGGTCTCGATTCGAATGCTTGCTGGAAGTATTCTTTTGAATGTAACTTAGAATAAGCAGTGTTAGGCGCTTGAGTAGTGTAACCAACAAGGAGAAAAAAATGGCGAAGAAAATGGAGATTTATCAATGTGATCTATGTGGCAATCTGGTGGAGGTTCTGCATGCCGGTGGCGGTGAGTTAGTCTGCTGCGGCCAGCCGATGAATCTTCTGGTAGAGAACAGCGTTGATGCGGCAAAAGAGAAGCATGTGCCGGTTATCGTCAAAGGGGATGGTGGCTATACCGTGAAAGTCGGATCCGTGGACCATCCGATGACCGATGCCCATTTTATAGAGTTTATCGAGCTGATTGCCGGGGGGATAGTGTACCGTAAGGACTTGAAGCCCGGGGATGCTCCCGAGGCATTTTTTGCCACCACGGCCACCGAGGTTACGGCTCGGGAGTTCTGTAATCTTCATGGATTATGGAGGAGCTAGGTTATGATGACTGACAAGATGACAAAGGCTTTGAACGATCAGATCAATGCCGAGATGTGCTCAGCGTATCTGTATTTGGCGATGAGTTCCTATTTCTCCTCGATTAATCTCGATGGCATG